>NZ_BAABRP010000006.1:0-117500 GCF_039545055.1 Deinococcus carri | reverse complement strand
GAAGCGCCGCAACGCGGGAAGCTGCACCAGAAGCTGGGCCACCCCACCCGCCAGCCAGCCGAAGGCCAGCCAGGTCGCCGTGTCGGGCAGCAGCAGCAGGACGGCGATGCTGGCGAGGTTAAAGGCCACCGGCGCAAAGCTGCTCTCGCGGAAATGCTCGTCGGCGTTCAGCAGGCCCATCGCCACGCTCGACAGACTGATCAGCATCAGAAAGGGCATGACGAGCTGCGTCATGTACACGGCCAGTGCCCGGTCCACGTTCGGGGACCCGGCCAGCAGCAGGTCCACGATAAAGGGCGCGGCCAGGATGCCCACGGCCATCAGCAGCAGGTTGACCGCGATCAGCACGCCGCTGAAGGCCGAGGCGAGCTGCCTGCGCCCGGTCTCGTCCAGCGTCTTGTACACCGGGATAAACGAGTTGACGAGCGCGCCCTCGGCCAGCAGCTCGCGCAGCAGGTTGGGAATCCGGACCGCCACCAGAAAGGCGTCGAGCAGCGTGTTGCCGAACAGGTTCATGATCTGCTGACGCACGATGCCCGACAGCCGCGACCCCAGCGTGCCCGCCATCACGATGAGGGTGTTGGCCCGCAGCGACTTGCGGGCGGCCGGGGCCTGCGGCGCGGGGGTAGACGCCGGAAAGACGAGGTCCAGTTCGAGTTCAGGCCGGCTCTCGGGAGCCTCGGGCGCGGGGCCGGGGGACGGCGGGACGGTCACGCGCCCAACTGTAATGCAGCGGGCCGGGACAGGCGGGCAGGTCGGGCGGGGGGGTCATACGGATTCCGGCCATTCCGTTAGCTTTCGGGAAAGCGCCGAAGGCTAACTCCATTCTGGAATCCGTCCTTCTCCTTCCAGTCGGGTTTCGCAGTTATTGCATAACTGTTCAACCGGAATTCGTATCAGTACGCCGGGCGCACCGGCAACGGCTCATAGACGTTCTTGCTGCTGCCGTTGCTGAAGGTGATGCGGCCCGTCACGTTCAGGCTGGTGTACACCCGGTCGGCGCGGTCACGCACATTCAGCGGCAGGGTGAAGATCAGGTGGTTCCCCTCCTGCCGGAAGCGGGTGACGGTGCCGCCCGCAGAAGGCCAGCGGTCCACGCCCGGCGGCCCAGAAGCCGCAAATCTGCACCCCTCCCCCATCCTCCACACCTGTGCTATATTTCCCGGTGCCCACCGGCAGATGCCGGAAAGCCACGCGCGGAGAGGTGCCAGAGTGGTTGAATGGGTCGGTCTCGAAAACCGAAGTAGTCGCAAGGCTACCGTGGGTTCGAATCCCACCCTCTTCGCCAGCAAAGCCGCCCCTGACTTCACGGTCGGGGGCGGTGCTTTCTGGCCCGGCAACCCTGTAGGCCCTTTCACCGATGCGGCCCGGCCTTCTTCCCGCCTACCCTGGAAGCGATGACCGAACAGCCCGATCCCGCGCCGCCCCGGAAGATGCACGAGGGTGAGCTAGAGATGGACGCCGCGCTGGTGCGCCGTCTGCTGACCGCGCAGTTTCCGCAGTGGGCGGAGCTGCCGCTGCACGTCTTTGCCTCGGCGGGGAGCGACAACGTCATCTACCGGCTGGGGGACGAGCTGGCGGTGCGGCTGCCCCGCATCCCCGACGCGGCCGGGCAGGTGGAAAAGGAGC
The DNA here is from genome assembly GCF_039545055.1 of Deinococcus carri. Lineage (NCBI taxonomy): Bacteria > Thermotogati > Deinococcota > Deinococci > Deinococcales > Deinococcaceae > Deinococcus > Deinococcus carri. Next base: position 115,871 of record NZ_BAABRP010000006.1, on the reverse strand, counting down.
TGTCGTGGCTGCCGGAGCTGGCCCCGCACCTGCCGCTGGCGGTGCCCGTGCCCCTGGCCCTGGGACAACCGGGGGAGGGCTACCCGCTGAGCTGGGGCGTGTACCGCTGGCTGCCGGGGGAACCGGCCTTCTGGGAGAACCTGGACGACCTGGCGGGGGCGGCGCGCGACCTGGCGGGCTTTATCCGGGCGCTCCAGGGCTGCGACCCTACAGGTGCGCCGGTGGCGGGGCCTCACACCGGAGAGCGCGGTTCGCCGCTGCTCAGCCGCGACGACTTCACGCGTGAAAACATCGCCCTTCTGCCTGAGGATCTGGATCAGGCGGCCCTCACGGCAGCGTGGGAGGCGGCGCTGCGTGCACCGGTCTGGGCGGGCGCGCCCGTCTGGATTCACGGTGACCTGAAGTCGGACAACCTGCTGGCCGAAGGCGGGCACCTGAGCGCCGTGATCGACTTCGGCGCGCTGCGGGCCGGTGACCCCGCCTGTGAACTGGCGGTGGCCTGGAACTGGCTGGACGCCGGGGCCAGGCGGGTCTTCCGCGAGGCTGTCGCCTGCGATGGGGCCACCTGGGCCAGGGCACGCGGCTGGGCACTGTCGATCGCTGCCGCCGAGATTCCCTATTACCTGCACACCAACCCCGCGATGGTGGCGCGCTCGCGCTACGCGCTGGGGCAGGTGCTGGGCGAGGCGGGGCAGAGCTAGGCCACCCGGCCGATGCCCCCGCCCGCCCCCGCATGTCAACCTGACCGCACGATGATCAAGAACCTCAAGTAAAGGCACACCTTCTGCGCAGCTCCCCCGGTTTACCCTGGGGTGATGCCGGAACGTGCCCCCCTCTCGCCGCGCGGAGACTGTCCGGGTGGCCCCGAGTGCTTGTCCCACAATCCACATCCCACGACCCACACCCCTGCAAAGGAAGTGAATCACCATAGATAAAGTGCATGGCAACACGTCGGGTTTGCGCCCGGCACAGCTCAAGGCCCTGGGCAATCTGTACCGCCGCCGCATCGAGCCGGGGCGCGTCGGGTCGCCCGAACTCGCGCGCAACCTCGCGGAACTCTCGGACGACATCCGCCGCGAGGTGAGCGTGCTGATCGACCGCCGGGGCCGCGTGGTCAGCGTCTCGGTGGCGGACGCCAAGGGCGCGGAACTGCCCGACCTGCGCATGGGCGAACAGCGCCTGGCGGGCTTTCACCTGCTGCACACCCACCCGCGCGGCGGGGCGCTCAGCAAGGGCGACCTCTCCACGCTGTTCCTGAAGCGGCTGGACGCGGTCAGCGCCATCGAGGTGCGGGAGGGGGGCCAGCCGGGTCTGGTCCACACCGCGCACCTCACGCCGCCCGGCACGGTGGGCGAGGAAGAGGACTGGCGCATCCTGCCCCCGGTGCCCGCCTTTCAGATCGACGACTTCGACCTGGGCGCGCAGGTCGGGGCGCTGGAGGAGGAAATCGCCCGTGCCGCCCGCACCCGCGAGGCCAAAAAGGACCGCGAGCGCGCCATTCTGGTGCAGCTCGACCAGGGCGAGTTCGACGCCGAGGAGCGGCTGACCGAACTCTCCGAGCTGGCGCGCACCGCGGGCGCGGAGGTCGTGTACCGGGAGCTGGTCTACCGCCGCAACCTCAAGCCCGGCACCCTGGTGGGCGCGGGCAAGCTGGAGGAACTCACCAGCAAGGCGTACCACCTGGACGCCGACCTGCTGATTTTCGGCCAGGAACTCGGCCCGGCGCAGGCGCGCGAGATCGAGGCCGCCACGGGCCTGAAGGTGCTCGACCGCACGCAGCTCATTCTGGATATCTTCGCGCTGCACGCGCAGGGCGTGGAATCGCGGCTTCAGGTGGAACTCGCGCAACTGCGCTACATGAAACCCCGGCTGCTGGGCGCGGGCGCGCAGCTTTCCCGCATCGGCGGCAGCGCGGGCAGCGCGGCAGGTGGGGCGATTGGCACACGCGGCCCCGGTGAAACCAAGCTGGAGCTGGACCGCCGCCGCATCAACGACCGCCTATCCTTTCTGGAAAAGCAACTGGAGGGCGTGGCGGTGCGCCGCGAGGAACGCCGCAAGGGGCGTGCGCGCAACGACGTGCCGGTCGTCTCCATCGTCGGGTACACCAACGCGGGCAAGTCCACGCTGCTGAACGCCTTTACCCACGCCGCCGAGGAACCCCGCCGCGTGCTGGCTGAGAACAAGCTGTTCGCCACGCTGCGCCCCACCAGCCGCCAGGGCTTCATCGAGGGCATCGGGCCGGTCGTCTTCACCGACACCGTGGGCTTTATCCGCGACCTGCCCAAGGACCTCGCGCGGGCCTTCCGTGCCACGCTGGAGGAAATCGGGGACGCCGACGTGCTGCTGCATGTGGTGGACGTGGCGAGTCCGGGGGCCGACCTGCGCCTGGACGCCGTGAACCGCATTCTGGAGGACCTGGGCTTCCGCGAGATGCCCACCGTCACCGCGCTCAACAAGGCCGACGCCGCCGACCCCGAGGTGCTGGAGCGCGAGGTGGAACGCACCGGGGGCATTCCGGTGAGTGCCCTGCGGAACCTGGGCATCCCGGACCTCAAGGAAGCCCTGGCCGACGCCATCGCGGGCGTGCAGCGGCAGGAACTCGCGCAGCGGGAGGAGGCGCGGGAACGGGCGGCGGAGTACCGGTAGACCGGTGAGTGGTCAGTGGGAAAGACCCCTCAGCCCCTGGCTACGCCAGGCCCTTCTCCCTGTGGTAGAGGGGTCAGAATAGCCCTCTCCCCCACCCCACTGACCACCCACCACTGACCACTCACAGCCTCTCACCCCCACGTGAGAGGCTTTTTTCATGCGCCTCGCCTGGCTCTACCTTCTCGCCGTCGCGCTGACGTGGCTGCTGGGGGAGTACGTCGGGGAGCAGACCCTTCCCACCCTGCTGCTCGCCTACGCGCCCCCGCTGCTGTGGCTGCTGCCCGCGCCGTTCGTACTGGCGTGGACGCTATGGCGGCGGCGCGGGACGGCGGTGGCGCTGGCGGGCCTGGGGCTGGCGGCGTGGGGCGCGGGCCTGCTCCACTGGCGGCCCCAGCAGGACGGCGGCGCGTTGCGGGTGGTGACGTTCAACGTGGCGCGGGGCACGCAGGGAACGCCGGAAGGGGTGGCCGCGGCCCTGCGCGCGGCGGATGCCGACCTGCTGCTGCTTCAGGAGACGAACTTCGTGCGGCCAGGCTTCCGGGAGGAACTGCTGGCCCGCCTGCCCGGCTACCGCGTCGCGGCCGGGGAGGAGGTGCTGACCCTCTCGCGGCTGCCGGTCCTGGGAACCCGCACCCACGCCGCGCCGGGGAGCAGGCGGAACTTTCTGGAAACGCGGGTGCGCTGGCGGGGACAGCCGCTCCGGGTGGTGAACGCGCACCTGGGGACCGTGCTGGTGTCGAGTGCCCTCAGGGGCGACTTTGCCCGGATGCGGCAGACGCGGGACGTGCGGGGTGAACAGGTGAAGTTGCTGGCGGGCATCGCCGCACGCGGGCCGGGACCGCTGCTGCTGGGCGGCGACCTGAACACGCCGCCCCGGGGGGTGGTGTACCGGCACCTCCGGCAGGCCTTCGGCCCCGACGCCTTTGACCTGGCCGGACGCGGCCCCGGCTGGACCTTCCCCGGCCTCTTCCTGCGGATTGACCACCTGCTGGGGCGGGGCCTGACACCCAAGCGGGTGCGGGTGCTGGCCGGGGCAGGCAGTGACCACCGGCCACTGCTGGCCGAGTTCTCGTCCTCCTCCTCCTCACGGATTCTGCCCGGCCGCTTCTGACCCCTGGACCCCGCGCATGAGAACCCCGTGAAGCCCTCCTGGCAGGAATCGTGGAGAACCTGGACGGGGCGTTAAGTTGTTCACAACTCGTTTTGTGCCCCCCGGGGGCGGCGACCCAGCAGAATGCCGGGCAGGTCTCTGGCCGCGGGTCAGAGGCGGTATCCCGAACGGTTTTTCCTGCGCCTGACCCCGAGTCCCCCGCGGAGGTTTCCCGGAGAGCCATCTGTGGGGCAACCCCGACGAGGAAAGGTCAACCCCAAGCGTGCGGCCTGCCCGGGCGATGTCCGGGACCAGGCCTGCCGGGGCGGACCGGACAGAGGTCAGCGGTACCAGGGAGGTTTGCATGGACAATCTAGAACTGTGGGTGGGCATCGAGCCGACCGTCAGCCGCGTGAGGACGGAGAGCCTCGACCAACTGAGTCTCAGCGGCTTCGACCGCCGCCCGGAGGACATCGACCGGCTGGCGGCGCTGGGGGTGTCGGCCCTGCGCTTTCCGCTGCTGTGGGAACGCACCGCGCCCCAGGGGCTGGCGCAGGCCGACTGGCGCTGGGCCGACGAACGGCTGGCCCGCCTCGCCGGGCACGGCGTCCGGCCCATCGTGGGGCTGGTGCATCACGGAGGCGGCCCCCGCCACACGCACCTGCTCGACCCCGGCTTTGTGGACGGCCTGCGGGCCTACGCCCGCGCGGTCGCCGAACGCTACCCGGACGTGAGCGACTACACGCCGGTCAACGAACCGCTCACCACCGCCCGGTTCTCGGCGCTGTACGGGCACTGGTACCCCCACGCGCGGGACGAGCGCAGCTTCTGGCAGGCGCTGATGCACCAGCTCCGCGCCACCGTGCTGGCGATGGAGGAGATTCGCCGGGTCAACCCGGAGGCGAGGCTGATCCAGACCGAGGACCTGGGCCATATTTCCAGCACCCCCCGGTTGAGGGGACAGGCCGACTTCGAGAACGAGCGGCGCTGGCTGAGTTTCGACCTGCTGCTGGGCCGGGTGGACGAGGCGCACCCGATGTGGGACCACCTGCGCTGGGCCGGGGCCAGCGAGCGCGAGGTGCTGTGGTTCGCCGAGCATCCCTGTCCGCCGGACGTGCTGGGCCTGAACGTGTATGTGACCAGCGAGCGCTTCCTGGACGAGCGGCTGCACCACTACCCGTCCCACACGCACGGCAGCAACGGCCGCGAGCGCTACGCGGACGTGGAGGCGGTGCGGGTACGCGGCGAGAGCATCGGCGGGGTGGGCGGGCGGCTGCGCGAAGCCCACGCCCGCTACGGACTTCCCCTCGCCATCACCGAGGTGCATCTGGGCTGCACGCGCGAGGAGCAGCTCCGCTGGCTGCACGCGGCCTGGCAGGAGGCCGGGCAGGTGCGCCGGGAGGGCGCGGACGTGCGGGCCGTGACGGCCTGGGCGGCGCTGGGGGCCTTCGAGTGGAACAGCCTGCTGACCCGCCGCAGCGGCCACTACGAGAGCGGGCTGTGGGACGTGCGCGCGCCGCAGCCGCGCCCCACCGCGCTCGCGCAGCTCGCGCGCGAACTGGGCCACGGCCAGCCCGCCAGCCACCCCGTGCTGGCCGGGCCGGGCTGGTGGCGGCGCGGGGAACGTCTCCTCTTTCCCGCTGTCGGCCCCGTGCGCGCCGAGCGCCCCGCCGGACGCCCGCTGCTGATCACCGGGGCCACCGGCACGCTGGGCCGCGCCCTGGCCCGCGCCTGCGAGGGGCGCGGCCTGCCCTACCACCTCCTCTCGCGCCAGGACCTCGACATCACTGACCCCCGCTCAGCTGGGGCGGCGCTGGAAACCTACCACCCCTGGGCCATCATCAACGCGGCGGGCTACGTGCGCGTCGACGACGCCGAGCATGACCCGCGCAACGAGCGCGAGAACGCGGCCGGCCCGCGGGTGCTGGCCCAGGCCTGCGCCGGGCAGGGTGTGCGGCTGCTGACCTTCTCCTCCGACCTGGTGTTCGACGGGCGCAAGGGTGCCCCCTATGTCGAATCGGACACCCCCCACCCGCTCAATGCCTACGGGCGCAGCAAGCGGGCCGCCGAGACCGGGGTGCTGGAGGCGTTGCCCGACGCCCTGGTCGTGCGGACCAGCGCCTTTTTCGGCCCCTGGGACCCCTACAACTTCGCGGCCTATGTCCAGCGGGAGCTGCGGGCCGGGCAGCCGGTGCGGGTGGCCGACGATCAGGTGGTGTCGCCCACCTTCGTGCCCGACCTCACCCACACCGCGCTGGACCTGCTGATCGACGGCGAGGGCGGCCTGTGGCACCTGGCGAACGCCGGGGCCGTGAGCTGGGCCGAGTTCGCTCGGATGGTGGCCGGGGCCACCGGCCTGGACCCGGAACTGGTCGAGGGCGTGCCCACCGTTGCGCTGGGCCTGCCCGCCGCGCGGCCCACCTTCAGCGCCCTGGGCAGCGAACGCGGCTGGATCATGCCGGACCTCGCGGACGCCGTGCAGCGCTGGGCCACCCATCCGGCGGTGCAGGAACAGGCCCAGGAACTGCTGGCCTCCGACTGAGCCAGCGGGGAGAAGCGCAGGGGCGGCCGCCTTCCCGGCCGTTCAGGGGAAGCGTTCACAACCCGGGATGGATTACATTCCTGCCATGGCCCCCGACGCCCAGACCCTCCCCGCCCGGTCCAAGCCGGACGCGACCGACGCCACCCTGATCTTCAACAGCAAGGCGGGCGGCAGCACCCGCTCCAGCCCTGACCGGCTGGTGGAGGCGCTGCACGCGCAGGGGTACCGGCCCGTCTACCGCGCCACCGACGACGAGGCCGACCTCGCGGCGGCCCTGGAGGACGCGCGGGGCACGGTCTTCGTGGCGGGTGGGGACGGCACGGTGCGTGCCGCGGCCCTGCATCTGGCCGGGCGGGGGGGTGTGCGCCTGGGCATCATTCCGATGGGCACGGCCAACAACATCGGGCGGACGCTGGGCATCTCGGGCGAGCCGCTGGACGTGATCGCGGGCTACGCGGGGGCCGGAACCGTGCCGCTGGACCTGGGCCGCCTCGTGGCCCCCTGGGGCGAGGACCTCTTTCTGGAGGCGTGCGGCTGCGGAGCCTTTGCCGACGTGCTGGCCGAGTACGACCCGGAAGGCGGCAAGAGTCCGCTGCGGGCCGCCGGTGCCCTGGCCGCCACCTTCACGAACTTCGACCCGCTGCCGCTGAGCCTCACGCTGGACGGACAGGTGCAGCCGCAGACGCCTTACGTCCTGGTCGAGGTGATGAACACCCGCGCCACCGGCCCCCGCCTGCGGCTCGCCACCACCGCCGACCCCACCGACGGCGAGCTGAACGTGATCCGGGTGGACGCCGCGGGCCGCGACGGGCTGCTGGCCTACCTCGCGGCGCTGGCGCGGGACAGCTTCGAGGAGCTGGGCAGCGTGCAGAACGACGCGGCCCGCCGCATCGAGATTCCCTATGTCGGCCAGGCCTTTCACGTGGACGGCGAGGTGCGGCCCGCGCAGCCCGGCGTGACGGGTGAGGTGCGGGTGGAGGTCTGGCCGGGTGCCCTGGCCGTGCTGGTGCCGGGGCGGGAGGAGGCGGGCAGATGAGCGCGCTGCCGAACAACCTCGTCTTCCGGGACGGCGTGCAGGTGATGCGGATGGACCTGCACACCCACACCGAGGTCAGCCACGACTGCCGCACCCCGCTGCGCGACATCCCCGCCTGGCTGCTGCGGACCAACACCCGCGTGATCGCCGTGACCGACCACGACCAGCAGCGCGGCGGCCCTGAACTCGCCCGCATCGTGGCGGATTTGGGCCTGGGCGACCGCCTCAGCATCATCCCCGGCGAGGAGGTCACGACCAGCGAGGGCGAGCTGATCGGCCTCTTTCTGAGGGAGCGCATCCCACCCCGGCTCACGCCCGAGGAAACGGTGCGCGAGATCAAGGCGCAGGGCGGCCTGGTGATGCTTCAGCACGGCTTCGACCCCCTGAAGCGTTACCGCCTGCGCCCGGAGGCCACCCTCCGTATCGCGGACCAGATCGACATCGTCGAAACCTTCAATTCCCGGCTGTCGCGGCATCACTGGAACCGGGTGGCCGCGCAGTGGGCGCAGGAGCGTGGTCTGCCCGTCTGTGCCGGGAGCGACGCCCACACCCTGCGCGACATCGGGGAGGCGTGGGTGGAAACGCCCTTCCGCACCGTCCAGACGCCCGAACACCTGCTCGCCGCCCTGCGGGAGGGCGTGGTCGGCGGGCACTGGACGCACCCCGTCTATGCCTACGGGCGCAAGCAGTGGCGGAATCTGAACGGGCGCTTCCGGCGGGAGGGCTGAAGCTCTCAGGGGTGGGCGATGCCGTACTGTGCCCACGCCGCCTTCAGGTCCGGGTGGGGCAACAGCAGCCGCGCTTCCGGCGTCGCCATCCAGCCCAGCATCCAGCGGGTTCCTGCCTCCAGGCCCCCCTCCAGCGCCCGCGACAGGGCCGCGTGGTAGGGCGGCGTGCCTCCTCCGTCCCACTCCAGCTTGTCGGCCAGAAAGACCACCTCGTCGAGGGGCGTGGGTGCGCCGTGCAGCGTGGTGTGAAAGCGGATGGCCTGCAACACGCCCGCATCGGTCACGCCGTACAGCTCGCGGGCCAGCACCTCACTGAGCCGGGCGTGCAGCAGCAGCGGCACCTGCCGTTCCTCGGGCAGCACGCCCAGGCCGAGGCCCAGGCACAGGTCCACCATCTCCCCCCGCTCGAAGATGCCGCCTACGTCATGCAGCAGGGCCGCCACTTCGGCCCGGTTAGGGTCCACGCCGAAGCGGGTCGCCAGCCTCCGCGCCTCGCCCGCCACCCGCGGAACGTGTTCCCGGATGCGCTCGCGCCCGTGGGCGGCCAGCAGCGTGTCCACGTCGCGGGCGAGGTGACCGGTCGGCGGGAAGCGGGAGAGCAGGTCGGGCAACATGCCCCCAGCGTAGCGGCACCCTGCCCGACGGCTGAGAAAACATCGTGCAAACGGTCAATATCTCCCCGATAACCTTCTGTTACACTGCTTTTTACCGGAGAAGTCCGGTATTCGCTGGGGGTGACCCGGTTTCGACAGGGGAACTGAAGGTGATGTTGCGTGTCGAGGTGCCGTTGGCCTCGTAAACAAACGGCAAAGCCATTAACTGGCAACAACAGCGACTCGTTCGCCCTTGCTGCTTAATTGACAGCACAGTGACCGTCTAGCCCGGCCTTTGGCGCGGCGCGAACTGAACCAAAAGAAGGCTAGCCCCGGCGAGGTTCCATAGCCGAGTGGCGAAAACAAATGGAACTAAGGTCAGGAGAAACCCGCCGGCTGGTGGCCCCTGACCCGACAACCAAACAGCAGGCTACACACGTAGACGCACGCTGGAAGGACCTTTGGACGGCGGTTCGACTCCGCCCACCTCCACCACCTGCCCCGCCCCCAAACGGCGGGGTTTTTTCTATACTGCGGGCCGTGCCTCCCCAGGGGGCCGGGATGGCGGAATCGGTAGACGCATTCGACTTAAAATCGAACATCCGAAAGGATATGCGGGTTCAAGTCCCGTTCCCGGCACCACAAAAAACCGCGTCTAGGCGCGGTTCTTTTTTGATTATTCCACGTCGAACGCGAACACCGCAGGCTCGGACGTGATGCGAAAGCGCTGGCGCAGGCTGTCGATCACGCGGCGTTGCTCGTCGCTGTTGCCCTTGATGCCGTGGGGCACCTCGCCCGTGACGTATGGGAAAGACACGCCCTCCACCTCCACGCCCGGCGTGCCGTCCTCCAGGGTCACGAACCGGGCGGGGACGCGGCCACCGGGCAGCACCATCACGAAGTCTCTGTCCATCCACCGACCGTAGCGGGCGGGCACGCGGGGGGGCATGAGTGCGGCGGCCGCAGGTTCTTCATGGTGCGCGGCGGGTGGTTACAGCGACGCCCGGGCCTCGTGCAGCAGCTCGGACAGGCGGCTGAGGCAGCGGCTGTACTTCTTGGCGTAGGCCCCGTGGCGGTAGGTGTCGCTGAACAGGCTGCCCAGCGGCGCGCCCGTAAAGGCTGCGCGCAGCCCCAGGTCGTACAGCTTGTCGATGAAATGCACGAAGCGCAGCGCGACGTTCTGGTCGGGCATGGGCACCAGGTCGGTGACGGCGAGGGCCTGGACACCCTCCAGCAGCCGCGCAAATCGGCTGGGATGCACCTCCAGCAACAGGCGGCCCAGATCGCGGTGGGTCAGGATCGCCAGGGTCGCCTCCGGCTGCCGCGCCCGCCACGCCCCGAACTCGTCCGGCGTGAGGGGCTGGGCCGGGGTGATGCCGCGCTGGCGGTAGTCTGGGCCGTCCACCCGGTGTGTCTCGAAGCGGCTGGCGATGCCCTGAATCTGGCGCTGAAAGTCCGCCGCGTTGAAGCGGCCCTGCCCCAGCGCGCCGGGTTCGGTGTTGCTGGTGGCGATCACGCTGGTGCCGCCCGGCAGCAGTTGCCCCAGGAACGTGTTCGCCATGTGGGTGTTGCCGGGGTCGTCCAGCTCGAACTCGTCGATCAGCAGCAGGTCGTGTCCCTGAAAGGCCTCGACCGCGCGGGTCATGCCCAGCGCGCCGATGACGTACATCAGGTCCTGAAAGCTCATCAGGGCGCGCCGCCCCTGTGCCGCGTGGTACGCGCTCGCCAGCAGGTGCGTCTTGCCCACGCCGAAGCCGCCGTCGAGATACAGGCCGCGGCCCTCGGGCTTGGCGCGGCGAAACAGGCGGAAGCCGCCCGGCCGCACTTGCGCCCCCTTGAGAAACGCTTGCAGGCTGGCCCGCGCCTCCTCCTGGCTGGGAAAGTCGGGATTCGGGCGGTAATTCTCGAAGCGCACGTCCTGAAAGCGGGCACTGGGCGAGAGGCCCGCCGTCAGTTCGTCGGGGGTGAGGCTGGGCTGGCGGGAGAGGAGGTCAATCATGGGAGGGGGCTCTGAGCGGTGAGCTATGAGCTATGAAAAAGAGAGCCGGGGCGCAAGCGGAAGCGTTCTGGTGCTGGTTCATAGCTCAAAGCTCAGAGCTTCACGGCCCCTCAACGGTGAACCTCCAGCTCCACCTTGAAGTTCCCGCGCCGCGTCTCGTTCACCACGCGCTTGAAGTCGATGCGGCCCAGGCCGTCGGCGCTGAGGCTGTCGCCCTCGCGGATGTCACTGCTGGCGCGGGCGGGCTGGCCGTTGAGGCGGACCTTGCCGCCGTCGATGCCCTGCTGGAAGTAGGCGCGGCTGACCCCGAAGCCCTTCGCGCCCACCACGTCCACCCGCATGGACGGCACCACGACCTCGCGGGTCTTGCTGCCCCGGCCCGCCGTCTCCCCGACCTCCTCCACCTCGACCGGGCGGCCCCCCAGTTCGGTCAGGGCCTCCAGGGTCTGAACGGCCTTGCCGGTCGCGGCCACCAGGAAGCTGCCGCGTTCCTCGCGCACGTCGCCCAGTTGCTCCTCGGGGAGGTTCAGGCGGCGCAGCTGCACCATGAAGTCCTGCACGTCCCAGCCCGGGCCGCCCGGCTCGGGGGTCAGGCGCAGCACGGTCACGCCGCTGTCCACCTCGGGAATGTGGGCGGGGTGCAGAGTCAGCACCACCCGGCGGGCATCCGGGAAGCCGCCCGCCAGCTTGTGGCGCACCTCGTCGTCTTGCAGTTGGCGGCGGTCGATGTCGTCGCCCTCCAAAAAGGGCGTGCGGACCACGCGCCCGCCGCGCGCCTGCGCGACCAGGGTGGGGAGCTTCTGCTTCATGGGGGCAGGATAGCGTCCGGAAGGCAGGAGGCGGGGCGCGGGAGGCGGGAGGCAGGCAGAAAAACCCTGCGTACCGCGCCCCGCCTCCCGCGGACCACTTACACTGCCCACCATGCACATCGCTGACCCGCTCGGGGTGCCGGGAGCACCGCTGGAGACGCTGCACGCCGTTTTGCCATATCTGGAGGGGGCCAGCGGCGCGCAGGGACGGCTGATTCTGGTTACCGACCGGCAGGGGGACCGGGACCGGGCACGTTACGCCGCGCTGCTGACCGCGGGGGGCGAGGCCCTCGTGACCGCCGCCGCCTTCGGTCCGGCGTTTGGCCGGGCGGGTGCCCAGGCCCTCGCGGAGCTGACCCGGCGGGCGCAGGCGCAGGGCTGGCCCGTGCGCGAGACGGTGCTGAGCGCCTCCGACTTCGTGCGCGTGCTGGCCGAACCGGACGCGGACGAGGTCGCGCGCCTCGTCGCGGCGAGCAATCCCAGTGATCCCGCCATCTACACCACGCGGCCCAGCGGCCCCCGGAACGGCGAGGAGGAGGGCTGGGCCGCTGAGGGGAGTGAGGACCTTTGACATAAAAAGACCCCCTCACCCCCACGCAGCAAAGCCCTGAACTTCCGGCCTTCTGACAGCCAGGGGACCGCCCCGCCGCATGCGGGCCGTATGAGGCGCGTAAGAGTTGCTGTGCCAGCATGCCGGGCAAGGGGAGCCGTTCTGTCCCCCGGAAATGCTGCCCGCCATGACCGACCTGACTGCCGCTCCCGGCCTCCCCGAACCCCTGCATACGGCGTTGCGAGCGCTGCTGCGGGTGCATGCACCGGGGGCGTCGCTGCTGGCGGTGGGCCAGGGGGGGCAGGTGCTGCGGCTGGAACCAGGCGGCGGCACCCGGGTGGGGGGCGAGCTGGTCCCCCCCGACGAGTGGCTGGACCGGGGCGAGCTGGCGTGGCTGACCCGCGGCGGGGCGCTGCTGGGCCTGCTGTGGTCAGCGGACGCGCCCCTTCAGCCGGGCGCGGTGGAGGTGCTGACGCTGCTGCTCTCGGCGGCGCAGGAAGGCCGGGCGCAGCGCGAGGCGGAAGTTCTGATCACGCAACTGCCGGTGCCCGCCGCCTGGCTGAGTGCCGACCTGACCTTCCGGCAGGTGAGCCGCCCCTGGCTGGAACTGTTCGGCCAGACCGGGGACGCGGTGATGGGGCGCACCCTGGCGGAGGTGCTGCCCCAGTGCGAGGCCTGCCGGGCAGGACTGATGCAGGCGGCGGCGGGGCGGGCGCTGCGGCTGCCCGACCTGCGCCTCAGCGTGGCCGGGGGCGGGCGGGCCTGGCTGCGCGGTGAGGCCCGGCCCTATTTCGGGGGCGAGGCGGCGGGCGTGCTGTGGACCCTTCAGGACGTGACGGCCGAACACGCCGAGGCGGCCCACCTGGCGGCCCTGCTTCAGGGCACCGGCACGCCGACCGCCCTGCTTCAGCTCGACGGCACGGTGCTGCACGCCAGCAGCGGCCTGACCGAGCTGGCCCCCGGCTGGACCCCGCTGGCCGGGCAGGTGCTGTGGGCCTGGCCGGGGTTCGCAGGCGCGCCCTCGGAGGCCGTGCAGCACCTGGTGCGCCGCGCCGTCCGCGACGGCCTCGCCGGGGCCGACGTGCCGCTGGAGCGGGGCGGCGCGCTCACGCTGGGGCTGCGGCGGGTGGCGGCGGGGGCCGGGGCGGCCGAGGAACTGCTGGTCCTGGAAGCCCGGCCAGGCCCCGAGGCCTGGGCCGAGGCCGGCGGCTGAGGACACCACCCCGCCCCGGCCCCCACTGCCCCGGCAGGTGTTGGACTTAGACTGCATCCATGTTGCTGTACGGACGGAATCCGGTGCTGGAAGCCCTCAGGGACGGGCGCGTGACAGAGGTGCTGGTCGCGCGCGGCGTCGAGGAGGCATTCGTGCGGGACCTCAAGAGCCATGACGTGCGCCTGAGGTTCGCCCCGCGCATCGAACTCGATCAGATCGCGGGCACCACCCAGCATCAGGGCGTGATTGCGGAGGTGGAGGACCTCGCCTGGGCCAGCGTGGACGAGATTCTCGACCGGGCCGAGTCGCGCGGCGAGGAACTGCTGATCGTGCTGCTCGACGGCATCACCGACCCGCGCAACTTCGGCGCGATCATCCGCTCGGCGGAGGTGCTGGGCGCGCACGGCGTGGTGGTGGAGGAACGCCGCAGCGCGCCCCTCTCGCCGGTAGTCGCCAAGACGGCGGCGGGGGCCACCAGCCACCTGCCCGTCGCGCAGACCAAGAACCTGCCGCGCCTGATCGACCAGCTCAAGGAAGACGGCGTGTGGGTCTACGGCGCGGCGGGTGAGGCCGCCCAGGACCTGGCCCGCACCGACCTGGGTGGCAAACTCGCCCTGGTGATCGGCGCGGAGGGCGAGGGCCTGCGCCGCCTGGTGCGCGAGAAGTGTGACGTTCTGGTCCGCATCCCCACCCGCGGGCAGGTGCAGAGCCTCAACGCCTCGGTCGCGGCGGGCATCCTGCTGTATGAGGCGACCCGCAACCGGGGCAAGAAGTGACGTTCCGCGTGGAGCGTCTCGCCAGCGAACACCTGACGCTGGAGATTCTGCCGGACCTGGGGGCCAGCGTGCTGAACCTGAGGGCGGCGTCGGGGCGGCCCGTGCTGCGGCAGGTGAACCCAGCCGACGTGCAGACCAGCAGCCAGTGCGCCTGCTTCACGCTGCTGCCCTTTTCCAACCGCATCCGCGACGCGCACTTCACCTTCGCGGGCCGTGAGGTGGAGTTGCGGCCCACCACGAAAGACGGCCTGACCCAGCACGGCGACGTGCGCAACCGGCCCTGGCAGGTCACCCGCGTCACGGAACGGCATCTCCGGTGCGACTTCGACAGCCGGAGCTTCAGCGACATGAACTGGCCCTGGGCCTTCACCGCCCGCGTGGAGTACCTCCTGCACGGCCCCCACCTCGACCTCAGCGTGACCCTGACCAACGCGGACACCACCGAGATGCCCGCCGGAATGGGCCTGCACCCCTACTTCACCCGCCTTCAGGACGGCGTGGACCCCCGGCTTTCCTTCGACGCGGCCCTGGCCTACGACACCGACGAGCAGCACCTGCCGACCAGCGGCGCGCGCCCGCTGCACCCGGACGAGGACTACCGGACGCCCGCCGAGGTCGGGGAGCGGCAGATTGACCGCACCTACACGGCCTGGGACGGCGTGGCTCAGCTGGACTGGGCCACAGGTGGCGAACACCACCGGGCACTCACGCTCACCGCTGACAGCGTGTACTCGCATCTGGTGGTCTTTACCGCCCCCGACGGCAGCCTCGCCCTGGAACCGGTCACCCACGCCACCGACGCCTTCAACCTCGCCGCGCGCGGGGTGGGCGGCACCGACATGCGCACCCTCGCGCCGGGGCAGAGCCTAGCGGGCACGGCCAGAATCACGCTGGAGGGGACGTGGTAGCGGACCTGTAGCGCATGGTGTGTTTGTGGGAAGGTGGGAGACACAGACGCTGTCTCCCACCTTCCTCTACAGGCCGCCAGGCCCCTAGGCCGCGAGTGTGGCGAGCAGGGCACCGTCCTGGTCGCGCAACTCGAAGCCCGGCCGGTCACGGGCGGCGAGCCAGCGCAGGGCTTCGAGCAGGTCGTCGGTCTGGTGGACTGTTTCGGGGCCGCCCGGTCCGGACCAGACCAGGCGGTAGCTGCGGGGGAGGGCAGGCGGCGTCCAGCGTTCGCCACCGTCTTCCTTCACGAAGGCACGGGACATGACTCCAGTTTTTCCCAGGCTGGTGAGGCCCGGTGGGGAGGCCGGTGATTATTCGTTCAGGTCCGGCACGGTGCGCTCCCCGACCAGGGTGACATGGGCCTCGCGCGGCTGCCCGCCACGGAGATAGCCCAGGGTCACGGTGTCGCCCACCTGTGCCCGGCGAATGGCGCTGATGACCTCGTTCGCGTTGCGGGTGCGCTGGCCGTTCACGCTGAGGATCACGTCGCCCAGCCGGGCGAGGTTGCCGTTCTCGTCGAGCGCCGCACCCCGCAGGCCCGCGCGGGCGGCGGGGCTGCCCTTCGCCACGCGGGAGACGACGCCGCCGGGGGGGTCGGTCAGGCCGCTGTGGTTCACGTCCAGCACCAGACCGACCACCGGCACGTCGCGCTGTTTCCCGGCCCGCAGCGCGGTGATGAGGTCGTTGCCCTCGGTGACAGGTACCGCGTAGCTGGCGCGGGTCTGGCCGCTGTCGTCCACCCGGATATAGCTGACCACGCCAATGGCCTGCCCGTTGCCGTCGATGATGGGGCCGCCGCTGTCGCCGGGCGCGAGGGGGGCCGTCATCTCCAGCGTACCCTGGGGGAAGTCGGCGCGGCCCGCCTCGGCCCCCAGCCGCAGCAGTTGCCCCCGCCGCGGTTGCAGGAAGTCGCCGCCGCTGTTGCCGATCGCCAGCACCGTCTCGCCCACACGCGGCGGGCGGGTGGCGAGATTGAGCACAGGAAAGGGGCCGCGGCCCTGCACCTGAAGCAGCGCCACATCGGCCTGCGCGTCGTAGGCGGCCACGCGGGCAGGCAGGCGGCGGCCCGCGAGCGTCTGCACCTGAAAGAGCTGCCCGCTGGCGACCACGTGGTACGCCGTCAGCACCTGCCCCGTCTGGGAGATGAAAAAGCCGGTGCCGATGCCCTCCTCGCCCCGGCTGGGGTTCAGGCTCTCCACCCTCACCACCGCCGGGCGCGACCGCGTAAACAGTTCCCGCGTGTTCTCGGGAAGCGCGTTGGGAAGGGTCCGCGTGACCACGGGGGGGCTGGACATGTCTGTCCTGGGCGGCGCGGACCGCCACTCGGGCAGCAGGTAGGCCGTCAGCGCGAGCAGCAGCAGCACGGGAAGCCAGGGCAGGGGACGCACGGTGACATGGTAGAGCGGCTCCGGATGAAACAGGGTGCCGGAAGGTACGGAGGCCAGGTTGCTTATACCGACTCCGATGGAATCGTTGACGAAGTGATTCCATCCGAGCAGAGCGAGTGACAGAATCCGTGTTGTCTTGCTTGACAAGAGTCTTGCAATATAAGAATCTAGGAGCGGGAGGCCCCGCATGAATCCGCTGAAGTCCGGCACGCTCGACCTGGCCCTGCTGGCCGCGCTGCAAGACCAGCCGCGCTACGGGCTGGACATCCTGAAGCACGTGAACGCCCGCAGCGGCGGTCTGTTCGACCTGCGTGAAGGCAGCCTCTACCCAGCGCTGCACCGGCTGGTCCGGGCCGGGTGGGTGGAGAGCGAGTGGCAGCCCAGCGACAAGGGCGGCGCGCCGCGCAAGGTCTACCGCCTGACGGATAGCGGGCAAGCGGCCCTGCGGGACAAGCGCGAGGAATGGCGCACCCTGCGCGGGGCACTGGACGCCCTGCTGCTGGAAAGGCTTCTAGAAAAGGTGGTCACATGAAAAGAATTGCTGCCCTGACGGCCCTCGCCCTGAGCCTGAGTGCTTGCGCCCCGGCCCTGACCGACGCCACGCTCCGGCTCTCGCCCACTGCCCTCCAGCTGCACCGGGGACAGACGACCAGCGTGACCGTCTGGTTCAACAAGTACGTCTTCGAGGGCGAGCAGCAGGAGGGCTACCGCCTCAACGTGCTGGACCTGAGAACACGGGGCCTGCGGACCGTGACCCTCCAACAGGACCTCAGGGCCACCGACACGGCGCTCTTTCAGGTCACGGCGGCGCGCAATGCCGAGCTGGGACGGCAGAGCATCACCGTCCTGGTCTCTGACCGCCAGGGGCGGAACGTCCAGCAGACGCTGACCGTGCAGGTGGTGGAGTAGCGTGACGCGCCGCCTGTTCCGTGCGGGCCGTGCCCCGAGCGTGGATGCCTACATCCACCGCGCCACGCTGGGCCTGCCGCACCAGGAACGGCTGGATGCCGCCGCCGAACTGCGCACGCACCTGCTGGAGCGCGCGGCCGAGTTCCAGCACCAGGGCTTTTCCCGCGAGGAGGCCGAGTACCTGGCGGTCAGGGCGATGGGCGACCCCGGCACGACGAACCGGGACCTCCTGGGGCACTTCCTGACGACACCGCTGGGGTGGGTGGTGGTGGCGGCACTGGTGGCGGGCTGGGTGGGGTGGCAGGTGTGGGGGACGGCGGGGCAGACCAGAGTGCGCTGGAGTGGGCCGGTAGACGTCAACAGCTTCAGCAACGGTGGGTCCCTGCCCACCCTCTACGCGGGGTACGACTTCAAGACGCCGCCCGGAACACGTTTCGTGGAGGTGGCCTGGCTGGGCACACTGGGCCGCCAGCGGGCCAGGCTCCCCGCCCTGCCCGGCACGTCCGGCCAGGTGTTCTACAGCTCCCCCACCTGGCGCGAGTGGTGGAAAACCCGCACCCCCCTCCCCTACGCCGACGAACCCTGGGCCAGCACCTGCCGCGAGCAGGAGCCGGTGCATGTGCAGCTCACGGTGCAGTCGGGACCCAGGGAGCGGCAGGGCCTGCGTGTGCCGAACTCCAACCTCAACGGCGTGCTGTGGTGCAGTGGGCTGCCCATTCCGCCCAGCCAGAAGGGGGCGACGGCCTACAGCGGGGGCAGCGGCACCAGCCACGGCAGCCGCGTCTCCGGCGGAGTGGTCGAGCTGCACCAACTGGACGGCCAGACCGACCTGGGCCGCCTGCGGCTCAACCACTGGACGCTGCTGGCCCTGCAACGGCAGGCCGCGGAGGCCACCTATAAGACGGGCCGCGACGTGAAGGCCACAGGGGAGGCCATCTTCGTCATCCGGCCCAGCGACACCGACCAGCCCGTGCCCCTGCCGGAGTTCAGGTACAACGAGGCGGGCGACCGCTGGACCGTGCGGGAAGTCGCGCCCTGACGCTACCCTCTTCCCCATGCCCCCCGCCCCGCCCCCAGACCAGCGCTGCTGGCTCCTCAAATCCGAACCCAACGTCTTCGGCTACCCCGACCTCGTGCGGGTGGGGTGCGAGCCGTGGAACGGCGTGCGGAACTACCAGGCGCGGAACTTCCTGCGCGAGATGCGGGCAGGCGACCTCTGCCTCTTCTACCACTCCAACGCCCAGCGCTCTGGCAAGGGGCAGACCGGCGTGGCAGGCGTCGCGCGGGTGGTGCGGGAGGCGTACCCCGACAACCTGCAATTCGACCCGGCCAGCGCCTACCACGACCCCAAAAGCACCCCCGACAGCCCGCGCTGGAGCATGGTGGATGTGGCTCCGGCCTTTGCCTTCCCGGCCGTGCTGCCGCTGGACACGCTGCGAACGCTGCCCGAGTGGCAGGACTCGCCCCTCACCCGCAAGGGCACCCGCCTGAGCGTGCTGCCCGTGACAGAAGCGCAGTTCCGGGCGGCGCTGGCAGCGGCGGGGGTGGACCTCCATGCCAGTCACGTTTGAACCGCTCACGCCCGCGCACCTGCCGCTGCTGCACGGCTGGCTCCAGGCCCCCCACGTCCGCGCCTTCTGGGACGACGGCGAGCGGACGCTGGGGGCGGTGCAGGCGCATTACTTCCGCGCCGGGCGGGACGTGCCCGGCTTCGTGTTCCGGGTGGACGGGCGCGCGGCGGGCTTCATCCAGCGCGAGCGCGTGACGCCCGGCCACGAATTCGCGCCCTGGGCTGCCCCCTCGGGCGAGACGTGGGGCGTGGACCTGCTGATAGGCGAACCGGACCTGACTGGGCGGGGGCTGGGGGCGACGGTGGTGACGGCCTTTCTCGCGCACCTGCGGGCAGAGCGGCCGGAGCTGCGGCGGGTGCTGATTGACCCCAGCCCCGCGAACACCCGCGCTGTCCGTGCCTACGAGAAGGCCGGGTTCACGCCCCTGACCCGGCTGAGCACCGGGGACGGCGAGGTCCACCTGCTGCGGCTGGACCTGCCCGCCCACTGATACTGATTCCGATTGAAGGGTATTGAAAACACCCGGAAATCCGACCAGAGGGAGAAGGAACAAGGGCGAATTTCGGGAAATGGATGAACAGGCAGTGCCCTCCCGACTGTTCAGGAATTGGACGGAATCCGTATGAGCCGGGCTGCGGGCAAGGCTGTCACGCTTCTGTCAGAGGCCCCCTGCCAGACTGCCGCATGACCCTTCTGTTCGCGGGACTGGTGATCGCCCTGTCGCTGCTGCTGGCCGCCCGCCAGGAACGGCCCCGGCCGCAGCGTGTCCCGGTACGCGTCCGCTCTGGCCGCCGCTGAAGTTCTGCTTTCCCGAGTCTCCCGCCCGTCCCGCCGACCGGGGGTGGGCGTTAAGCTGTGGCCGATGACTGCGACCGATGTCTCCCCCCCCACCCTCTTCCCCCTGGGCGACGGCCTGGGCAGCGTCAGCCTGGTGCAGAGCGTGGGCGACGACAAGATGATTACCAATGCTGCAAGGGTCAGCTTCGGTGGTGACTCGAATGCGCCGCTTAATGAACGCGACGAGAAATTGATTCGCTACCTGCTGCGGCATCAGCACGGCAGTCCTTTTGAACACAACCTGATTACCTTTAAGATTGTTTGCCCTATTTTTGTAGATAGACAGCTGGTGCGTCATAGAGTTGGGGTCTCAAAAAATGAAATCTCGGGTCGTTACGTCGAGATGCAGGAGCGCAACTTCACCCCGCCCTCGTTTCGCAAGCAGGCCCCCAGCAACCGGCAGGCGAGCGTGGAGGACGACGGCACGCTGGACCAGGCGGCGGCGGCCCGCGTGTGGGAGGAAGCCTGGCGACAGGCCTTCGGGGCGTATCAGGAGCTGCTGGCGCTCGGCGTGACGCGCGAGCAGGCGCGGGGGGTGCTGCCGCTCAGCCTGTATACCGAGAGCTATTACACCTTTAATGTGCGCTCGCTGCTGCACTTCCTCGAACTGCGGGACCACGAGGGGGCGCAGTATGAGACACGCCTCTATGCGCGGGCGATGGCGGAGCTGGCCGGGCCGCTGTTCCCGGTGACCTTCCGGGAGTGGAGACTCCTGAAAAATATGCGTTAGTGCGATGAAGAGTACTATTCTCAAATAGTCGAAGCCCCGCGCAGTCGTTACCTGCCGGGGCGGTGGCAACGCCTAAAAAGGAGGCATTGCATGTCAGAGCATAGCACCCCCGTTCATGTGCCGGAAGGCCATAAATTGTGTCGCAGATGCAAGGTCATCAAAACGGCGGCAGAGTTTCCGATGGATCGCGGTCCATACTCTAAAGACGGTCTTTACTCCTACTGCAAACCTTGCAAGGTGAATTACAACAAAGAGTATCGAGCTAGATTTGGAAATACCGCAGAGCGAGATCGCGCCAGGCGTAGAAAGTATGGTCTTACTCCCGAACAGTTCGATGGATTGTGGGACATACAAGGCGGTCGTTGTTTGACCTGCAACAGAGTCATCACCAGAGAGAGAGCGGGGCACGCAATAGACCATTGCCACTCCACCGGCAAAGTTCGGGGGATTTTGTGTACGCAATGCAACGTAGCTTTAGGTATGGCACAAGAAAGTCCTGACATCCTGATGGCGCTGGCTAGCTATATCCGCGAGTGGCAGGCGCTGCACCGGGGGTAGACCCCCTCTACCGCTGTAACACGGCTGTGATCGGCCCTTGCTAGACTCCTTCCTGCACCACAACTGAGAATCGGGAAAGGGGGGAGGATGCCCAGAGAGTTGTCCATCTGCACGCCGGACCGGGAGCGCGGCGCATCGCCGTGACGGTCCCCACGGCCCTGGAGGCCCGCCACCTCGTCAAGGACTTCCGGGGGTTTCGCGCCACCAACGACGTGAACCTCCAGGTCCGCGAGGGCGAGATTCACGCGATCATCGGCCCGAACGGGGCCGGGAAAACCACCCTCTTCAACCTGCTGTCGGGCTTTCTGCGCCCCACCAGCGGTGAGGTGGCCCTGTTCGGGGAGCGCATCGACACCCTGCCGCCCCATACCATCGTGCGGCGGGGCCTGAGCCGGTCCTTTCAGATCAGCAGCGTCTTTCCCAGCCTGACCGTGCGCGACAACGTGCTGGTCGCCCTGGAATCGCCGACGAGCCTGCCGGGACAGTTCTGGACGCCGCTCTCCCGGCTGGAAACGCTGGGGCCACGCGCCGACCAGATTCTGGCCGACGTGGGCCTGGACGGCGCGCAGGAGCGGCTGGCGGCGGACCTCAGCCACGGCGAGAAACGGCAACTGGAAATCGGCATCTCGCTGACCCAGGACCCGCGCGTGCTGCTGCTCGACGAGCCGACCAGCGGCATGGGGTCCGAAGGCATCGCCCGCGTGATCGCGCTGGTGCGGCAGGTCGCGCGGGGCCGGACCGTGGTGCTGGTCGAGCACAACATGAGCGTGGTGTCCGAGCTGGCCGACCGCATCACGGTCCTCCAGTACGGGCAGGTGCTGGCGAGTGGCCGCTACGACGAGGTGCGCCGTGACCCGCGCGTCATCGAGGCCTACCTGGGCGAGGAGGCGCACGCATGACCGCGCCCGCCGTCTCCCCTGCCCCCGCCGCGCCGGCGGCCCCACTGCTCGAAGTCCGCGATCTGAACGCCTATTACGGGCAGAGCCACGTGCTGCACGGCGTGAACCTGCACGTGATGCCCGGCGAGGTGGTCAGCCTGATCGGCCGCAACGGCGCGGGCAAGACGACCACTCTCCGGAGCATCATGGGCGTGCTGAGAAGCCGCACCGGCAGCGTCACCTTTGGCGGGCAGGACATCACCCGCCTGCCCAGCAACCGCGTCGCCGCGCGAGGCCTGGCCTGGGTGCCGGAGGAACGCGCGATCATGAGCAGCCTGACCGTGCGCGAGAACCTGGAACTGCCCCCGGCCCGGCCCGGCGGCTGGAGCACCGAGCGGGCGCTGGAAGCCTTTCCGGTGCTGCGCGAGCGCGGCCACCACCCCGGCAGCAAGCTCTCGGGCGGCGAGCAGCAGATGCTCGCCATCGTGCGCGTGCTGCGGTCGGGGCCGAAACTCCTGCTGCTCGACGAACCCAGCGAGGGCCTCGCCCCGGTCATCGTGCAGCGCATCGGGGACATGCTCCAGGAGCTGCGGCGCGAGGGCCTGAGCGTCATCCTGGTAGAGCAGAACCTCAAATTCGCCACCCGCCTGGCCGACCGCCATTACGTGTTCGTGGACGGGCACGTGGTGGACGAGGTGCGCGCCGACGAGGTGGAGGCCCGCCGCGCCGACCTGCTGCGGTATCTGAGCGTCTAGGGCGGTGCCCAGAAAGGTTGTCGAACCTTTCTGGGCCGAACGAAGTGACCAACCGTGATGAGGGCGGCGTGAAGTGGAGTTGCTGCCCAGGACACGCGGCAACGGAACGGAGCGCCGCCCTCATCCCCACTCCCTCCCGGAGGAAGAACATGCAGAAAAAGACCCTGACCGCCCTCGTCTCCACCGCCGCCCTCGCCGCCATGACGGTCGCGCTCGCGCAGAACCTGAGACTCTCGGACAACGTGGTGCGGGTGGGCGTGCTGACCGACCTCTCCGGTGTGTATTCGGAACTCTCGGGGCAGGGCAGCGTGAAGGCCGCGCAGATGGCCGCCGCCGACTTCATGGCGATGAACTCCAGCTTCCGCGGCAAGGTGCAGGTCGTGGGCGTGGACCACCAGAACAAGGCGGACGTGGCGAGCAACAAGGCCGCCGAGATGATCGACCGCCAGAACGTGGACGTGCTGATGGACCTGCCCACCAGCAGCGCCGCGCTCGCCGCCAGCGAGGTGGCCCGCCAGAAGAAGATTCCCGTCATGGTCGTGACCGGCGGCACCACCGCCCTGACCAACGAGAAGTGCAACAAGTACACCTTCCACTACGCCTACGACAACTACATGCTCGCCAACGGCACCGGCACCGCCGTCACCAAGCGCGGCGGCAACTCCTGGTACATCATCTACCCCAACTACGCCTTCGGCCAGGACCTCAACCGCCAGATGACGGCGGCCGTTCAGGAAAACGGGGGCAAGCTGGTCGCACCCAGCGACGCCACGCCCTTCCCCAACACCGACTTCTCCAGCTACCTGCTCAAGGCCCAGGGCCTCAAGCCCAAGGTGTTCGGCACCATGCAGGCGGGCGCGGACCTGGTGAACGTGGTCAAGCAGTACAACGAGTTCGGCCTGCGCCAGCAGGGCATCGGCCTCGGGATCGGCCTGCTGTTCGAGACGGACGTGGCCGCGCTGGGCCAGGACGCCTTCTCGGGCGCGCTGGCGACGGTGCCGTGGTACTGGAATCTGGACCAGCGCGCGCGCGACTGGGCCGCCCGCTTCGAGAAAGCCTTCGGCAAGAAGCCCACCTGGGCGCAGGCGGGCGTGTACTCCGCCACCATGACCTACCTCCAGGCGGTCGCCCGCGCCAAGACCGACAGCGGCGACGCGGTCGTGAAGGCGCTCGAAGGCCACCGCTTCAGCGACTTCTTCGCCCGCAACGCCTACGTCAGGCCCCAGGACCACCGCGTGCTGCTCGACGTGTACACCGTGCAGGTCAAGCCGAAAGCCCAGGCCAAGGAAAACGGCGACTACTTCAACCGGGTCGCCACC
Source organism: Deinococcus carri (assembly GCF_039545055.1). Lineage (NCBI taxonomy): Bacteria > Thermotogati > Deinococcota > Deinococci > Deinococcales > Deinococcaceae > Deinococcus > Deinococcus carri. The sequence continues at coordinate 91,996 of NZ_BAABRP010000006.1, read as the reverse complement.
ATTCCCGCCGCGCGCGCCTTCCAGCCGCTGTCCGAGAGCAAGTGCAAGATGTGAGGAAGGTCTGACCGTCAAACCGTCTAAGGGTCTAACCACCGGTTCGCCCGGTGCCGTTGGACGGTTCGACCTTCGACCTTGAGACCCACCATGAATACACAACTTCTACTGATTCAGGTGTTCAACGGCCTGGTAAACGGGGCCTTCTATGCGCTGCTGAGCCTGGGCCTGGCGGTCATCTTCGGGATGCTGCGGATCGTGAACTTCATGCACGGGGCGCTGTACATGCTGGGGGCGTTTGCGGCGTTTGCGCTGGGGCAGGCGTTCGGGCTGGGGTTCTGGCCCAGCCTGATTCTCGCGCCGATCATCGTGGCGCTGCTGGGCATGGTGCTGGAGCGAACGCTGCTCTCGCGGCTGTACGGGCTGGACCCCAGTTACAACCTGCTGCTCACCTTCGGGCTGACGCTGCTGACGCAGGACCTCGTCAAGCAGTTCATGCTCTCGCACTACGCGGTGTCGAGCGCGCCCTACACGCCGCCCGCCGCGCTCGCCGGGGTGGTGAACCTGGGCTTCGTGGTGTTCCCGAAATACCGCCTGTTCGTGATCGGGCTGAGCCTGGTAATCTGCCTGTTGACCTGGTTCGTGATCGAAAAGACGCGGGTGGGGGCGATCATCCGCGCCAGCACGGAGAATCCCGGCGTCACGCGCGCCTTTGGCATCGACGTGGGCAAATGGGTGACGGGCGTATTCGGCGTGGGTGTGGGCCTGGCGGGGCTGGCCGGGGTGCTGGCCGCGCCGATCTACTCGGTCGAGCCGTACATGGGTGCAGAGCTGATCATCACGACCTTCGCGGTGGTGGTGATCGGCGGGCTAGGCAGCATCCTGGGCAGCGTGGTCACCGGCTTCGCGGTGGGCGTGCTGGCGGCCGTCGGCGCGGCGCTGTACCCGCCCATCGCCAACACGCTGGTGTTCATCCTGATGGCGCTGGTGCTGCTGGTGCGCCCCAGCGGCCTCTTCGGGCTGCCGGAGGGGGCGAAATGACGGTGCTGCCCCGCACCGCCGCCCGCACGGATCGCCAGCGCATGAGCCGCGCCGCCTGGCTGATTGGCCTCGGGGTGGTGCTGCTGATTCTGCCCCGGCTGATCTACCCGGTGCTGGCGCTGGACATCCTGGCCTGGGGCCTCTTCGCGGTGGCCTTCGACCTGCTGTTCGGCTTTTCCGGCCTGCTGAGTTTCGGGCACGCGGCCTTCTGGGGCACGAGTGCCTACGTGACGGCCTTCCTGCTGTCGCACGGGCAGAGCGTGCCGGTCGCCCTGCTGGGGGGGACGGCCTCGGCGCTGCTGCTCGCGGTGCCCATCGGCTTCCTGAGCGTGCGCTCCATCGGCATCTACTTCAGCATGATCACGCTGGCCTTCGCGCAGATGATCTCGTTCGTGGCGCTGCAATGGACGGACGTGACCGGTGGCGAGAACGGCCTCCAGGGCTTCGCGCGGCCCAGCTTCCTGGGGCTGGACTTCAGCGACTCCATCACCCGCTACTACTTCTGCCTGGTGCTGTTCGCCCTGGGCTTCTCCGTCGCCTACCGCACGGTCCGTAGCCCCTTCGGGCAGGCCCTCCAGGCGGTGCGCGACAACGAGCAGCGGGCGCAGAGCATCGGCTTTGACCCCGGCCGCTTCAAGTTCACGGCGTTCCTGATCAGCGCGGCCCTCGCGGGGCTGGCCGGGAGCATGTTCACCTTCGGGCACGGCGTGGTCAGCCTCGACGTGCTGAACTGGCGCACCTCCGGCGAGGTCGTGATGATGACGCTGCTGGGCGGCACCGGCACCCTGTTCGGCCCGGTGATCGGCGCGGGCCTGGTGCTGCTGCTGCGCGACACCCTGACCACCGCCAACCTGCCCGTCGGCATCGTGACGGGGCTGGTGTTCGTGCTGGTGGTGCTGTTCTTCCGCCGGGGCGTGGTGGGCACGGTGCAGCACTGGCTGAGGCGCAGGTAGGGGACAGCGGTCAGCTTCCAGCCGCCAGCGGCCAGCCAGAGAAGCAGAAGCCCCCGCCAACGTGCGGGGGTTTGTGTTGCCGGGAGGTGCTAGAACCTGGGCAGACCAACGGAAAACAGGAGGACGCATGAACCTGAGCGGCAAGACAGTCCTGATCACGGGCGGCGCGTCCGGGCTGGGGGCGGGCACCGCGCGGATGGTGGCGGAAGCGGGCGGGCATCCCGTCCTGCTCGACCTGAACGCGGAGGCCGGGGAGGCCCTCGCCCGTGAGCTGGGGGGCCTGTTCCGGCGGACGGACGTGACCAGCGAGGACGACGTGGCAGCGGCCATCGTGGCGGCGCGGGAAGCGTTCGGCGGCCTGCACGGCGCGGTGAACTGCGCGGGTGTCGCTCCCGCCGCCGTCACGGCAGGCAAACGCGGGCCGCACCCGCTGGAGCTGTTCGAGCGCGTGATCCGCGTGAACCTGATCGGCACCTTCAACGTGGTGCGCCTGGCCGCGCAGGCGATGCTGGACAACCCGCCGGAGGGGGACGGCGAGCGCGGCGTCATCGTCAATACGGCTTCCGTCGCCGCCTTCGACGGTCAGGTGGGGCAGGCGGCTTACGCGGCCAGCAAGGCGGGCGTCGCGGGGATGACTCTGCCCCTTGCCCGCGACCTCTCGCGGGGCGGCATCCGCGTGATGACAATTGCGCCGGGCCTCTTCGAGACGCCCATGCTGGCCGGACTCCCGCAGGAGGTGCAGGCGTCGCTGGGCGCACAGGTGCCCTTCCCCTCGCGCCTGGGCCACCCCGAGGAATACGCCCGGCTGGTGCGGCAGATTTTCGAGAATCCGATGCTGAACGGCGAGACGATTCGACTGGACGGCGCGATCAGGATGGCCCCCCGGTGAGCGGCGCGGTGGGATCAGAGGCCAGACGGGCGGCCCGCGACACCATCGTGGATGCGCTGCACCGTTCGCCGCACCGGCTCTGCTGGTCAGCCACTGGGACAAGCCGGAGGAGAGGCAAGGGCATCTCCATCAGAGTGTGAATGGCCCCTGCCGTCCACCCGAAAGGAAGTGGCATCGTGACCGTCTCGCCGCCTGGAATTGACCTGCTGATCCGCCAGCCGAACCTGGAACCCCATCGCCTCCTGACCTCCTTGCGACCGGGCCGCCGCTTCGAGCAGGTCCGCTTCTCGAACTACATGCCCAATCCGGCCTTTCCCTCCCAGGCACAGGGCCGGCAACGCCTGGAGCAGTTCATCCAGCACCTGAACAGGCCCGAAGTCCCCTCGCTTCTCTCCCGCCTGTTTCGCCGCGCCAAGCCCGAGAGCCGCGGCCTGTACCTCGACGGCGGCTTTGGTGTGGGTAAGACACACTTGCTGGTGAGCGCCTACTTCGCTGTCCTCGGGGACGGGGAACCCGCACACCCTGAACTGCCGCAGCCGGTCAAACTGGCGGGCTTTCAGGAGTTGATGTCCATCATCGGCGTGCTGGGAATGCCACGGGCCATTCAGGCGTTTGCAGAGGTGAAGCTCCTGTGCATCGACGAATTTGAACTGGACGACCCCGGCAACACCCACCTGGCGAACACGTTCCTCGGCGAGATCATGACCCGCGGTACACACGTTCTCGCTACCTCCAACACACCGCCCGGTGCCCTGGGAGAAGGACGCTTCAACGCCGCGCGATTTCAGGAACAGATTCGCGCCCTGACCACGCACTTCGATGCCCTGCGCATCGACGGAACGGACTTCCGGCAGCAGGGTTACCTGTCCAGAGACCTGCTCTCTCCCCGGGAGTACCAGCCCTGGGTGACCCGGCAAGACCCAAACACTCTGGCCCAACTGGGCAGCGAAGAGCTGCAACACCTGCTGCTGGCTGTACATCCTGCTGCCTTGTCCTCTCTACTAGAGGGGGTCGAAGCGCTGGGCGTGGTGAACCTGACTCCTATGACGCACCCGAAGAAGGCGCTACGTGAGAACACCGCCATCCGGTTCGTCCACTTCATCGACCGGGTCTACGAGCTGGGCCTCCGGGTTGGCCTGACAGGCGTCTCGCTGGACGACCTGTTTCACGAAAGTTACCGGGAGCGCGGATACGCCAAGAAATACGCCCGCTGCCTCTCTCGCCTCGCTGAGATGACGAGCGAGACGAGGCAGAGCCTGCACACTTGAGAAGCCAGGTCATACGGAGTCCGCACCCCAGCCGCAACAAGTGGAAAGCGCCGCTTGTTGTGCAGCTTTACAAGTTCATACCGCGGAACCTGTCTCTCCTCCTTCTCCCTCTGCTGCGCAGCTCCACGGGTCCAGCCGGATGTCAGGGGGACAAGTCAACCTTTCAGAGTCCGTATCAAGCACTGAGCATCAAGCACTAATCCAAAATCTCGTAGGTCTAACCTTCAGGCTATGTGCGCCGGTCAAGGGAGGGCATGGCGACGGCCACCATCGTCAGTTGGGACCAGGTAGGCCCTTCGGCGGATGGGGCGCGGCGGGGCGTCAGGCAGGATGGCGGCGTGACCCTGACCGTCCTTTCCGGCCCTCCCCCCGACCTTTCCGAGCTGCTGGCCCTGTACGCCTCGGTAGGCTGGACAAGCTACACCCGCGACCCGCAGGCCCTGGCCCGCGCCCTGAGGCAGTCGGGCTTCGTGTGGACCGCGCGGGATGAGGCGGGCACGCTCCTCGGCCTGGTGCGCGGCGTGACCGACGACGTGAGCATCCTGTACGTGCAGGACATCCTGGTCCATCCGGACAGCCAGCGCCGGGGCGTGGGCCGGGCACTCATGGAAGCCGTGCTGGAGCGGTACGCCCACGTCATGCAGATGGTGCTGCTGACCGATGACGGGCCGGGGCAGCTCGCCTTCTACCGCTCGCTGGGTTTCCACAACACGCGGGAGCTGGTCAGGGTGCCGACGAATGCCTTCTACCGGGACAGCCGCGTCGAGCTGGCCTAGGGCGGTGCCCAGAAAGGTTGCCGAACCTTTCTGGGCCGAACGAAGTGAGAAACCGTGATAAGGGCGGCGTGAAGTGGAGTTGCTGCCCAGAACACGCGGCAACGGAACGGAGCGCCGCCCTAGCCGTCGTCCTCCGCCTTCAGCCCGCGAATCTCCTCGATGAAGCGCTCCAGGCTGTCGAAATCGCGGTAGACGCTGGCGAAGCGGATATAGGCCACGTCGTCCAGTGGGCGCAGAAAGGTCATGGCGCGGCGGCCGATTTCCTCGCTGGGAAGTTCGGAGGCCCCCACCTCGTCCTCGAAGCCATAGGCAAAGGCCCGCAGCGCCTCGGGGTCCACCGGGCGTTTCTCGGTGGCGAGGGTCAGGCCGCGCAGCAGCTTGTCGGGGTTAAAGGCCTCGCGCTGGCCGCCGCGCTTGACCACCATCAGCGGTTCGAGCTGCGCGCGTTCGTAGGTGGTAAAGCGCCGGGCGCAGCCCAGGCACTCGCGGCGGCGGCGGATGCTGGCCCCGTCGTCACTGGGGCGCGAGTTCACGACCTTGGAGTCGGGCGCGGAGCAGTAGGGGCACTTCAACGGGCATTCACTTCCGTAACGCGCATTTTGGGCACCGGGGGCAGCGGCACTTCCAGCACCGTGCCCCGCAGGTGCGCGAGGGCGGGCGTGGCGAGGGCCAGCACCGCGTCGGCCAGCGGGCGGTCGAGGGCTTCCTCACCGCTGCTGGCGCGCGAGGGCAGCACCAGATTCAGGCGCAGGTCCTCGGCGTGGGCCTGTTCGACCAGGCCGCGCAGGGCACCGCGCTGGGGGTAGGCCTGAAGCCCGGCCTCGTCGAGGTGGGGGCCGACGATGGTCAGCCAGGTGCCCGGCAGGCGGCGGCCCACGATCTGCGCGATGGCGACGCTGCTCTTCACATTGCAGTTGAACAGGTCCATCCACTCGTTCTCGCTGAGCATGGTGAAGTTGGTGTGCGCGCGCTTGTCGGCGAGGTGGACGATGCCGTGCAGCGCCCCGAAGATTTCCAGAATGCGGTTCTGGGCGCTGAGCCAGTCGAGCGGCACGCCCACGTCGGCCTTGATGGGGATGGCGGTGCCGCCCGCGAGTTCCAGGCTGCTGGCGGCCACGGCCAGCGTCTCACTGTTGCTGCCGATCAGGACCACGCTGGCCCCTGCCCGCGCCAGCCCGGCGCTGATGGCCCGGCCATACCCCTGATCGGCACCCGTCACCGCGACGATCTGTCCAGCCAGCACCCCCGGACCCTGGGTACCGGAGCCGGGAGAGGAGGGGGAAAGGGCGGGCGTCATGGCCCCAGCATAGCGCCCCCGCCGCAGGAGGCAGGGGCGCAGGAACATTCGGGGTCAACCCGCATTGGGCAGGGGCCGCAAGGCCTCGGCCGGTGGATCGCCCGCACGGTGGCCCCTGCCACAGGGATCGCACCAGTAGGCCTGATCGCCGTCGCGCAGGTCGTACAGGGCCAGCGGTTGACCACAGGAGGGGCAGACGTGGGCGTACCCGCGTCCGCTGACGGGATAGAAAGTGTCCCCCGGACGGAAGGACCTGTTACGTAACGCCCGCTTCATATTCTGATGATAGCAGAAGAAGCCGGGGCATGTCGCCGCTCCACCGTCCAGCACGCGCCTTTTGATCAATGGTGTGGACAGATTCATAACTTCCTGGACCTTTCCCACGCTGGGACGGCGTTGCCGTCCACCCCCCCTCCCCAACCCCTCCCCCGCAAGGAGAGAGGGGCTTTTTACATCCTGCACGCTACTTTCGAATACACCTCTCGCAAGAGGATGCAAAACTGTCCGCACCATTGTTTGATACGGATTCCGGTTGAACAGTTTTTGTAACTGTTCAACCCGAGCGGAGCGAGGAGGAAGGAAACGGTTGCCGGGAAAGGAGTTATCGAAACGGCGCTTTCTCGCTTCGATAACGGATTGGACGGAAACCGTATGAGGGGCGGCAGGACAGAGCGACCGGGACTAGAGGTCGGCCTCGTCGGTGGGTTCGTCCGCCAGGTCAGGTTGCACGGCCCCCACCCCCACCCGCCGGCGCTTGCGGAGCATGGCGGGTTCCTTGTCGAGATTGAACACGAAATGCCGGGGCCGCCGCTCGCGCAGCCAGGTTTCCAGCGCGACCAGGCGGGGCCGGAAGCGGATGAACTCGCGCAGTTGCCGGATGGGCACGAAGCGGGCCTCCTGCACGTCGCGGTCGGGGTCGCGGGGTTGCAGCGTGCCGCCCACCTCGCGCCCGGTGTAGAAGAACTGGAGGTGGTGCCCCCAGGTCTGGGCCTGGAACTCCACGATAAAGGCGAGGTCGCGCAGTTCCACCACCAGCCCGGTTTCCTCGTAGGTTTCGCGGCGCGCGCCCTCCTGCACCAGTTCACCGGACTCCAGGCCGCCCTTGGGCAGGGACCAGCGGCCGCGCTCGCGCACCAGCAGAATCTCGTCGCCGCGCAGGATGATGCAGCCCACGCCGATGCGGGGGTCGGCCAGCGGGCGCTTGTGCTTCTGCCCGCGCTTGCTGGGCGCGGCGGGAACCGGCACGCTCGTCGCGCTCAGCACCTGGCCGGGAGCGGGCGTGCTGTTCTGGCTCGCCGGACGGCCCCCCCGCCGCCGACGCCTGCGCCGCTGCGCGCCCGCGCTGCCGGGGGCTGCCTTCACGTCCTCGGGCATCAGACCCCCTCCGGCGCGAGGTCGTTGAAGCGGACATGGGCGCTGTGAAACTGCAACTTGACGGTGCCCACCGGGCCGTTACGCTGCTTGCCGATGATAATCTCGGCGATACCCTGCTGGTCGGTTTCCTTGTTGTAATACTCGTCGCGGTAAATAAACATCACGATATCTGCGTCCTGTTCGATTGCGCCAGATTCTCTCAAATCCGACAGCATCGGTCTATGATTCGGCCGCTGTTCCACAGCACGGCTGAGCTGGCTGAGGACGATAACCGGCACTTCCATTTCACGCGCCAGCCCCTTGAGACCACGTGAAATGGTGCTGATTTCCTGCTGACGGTTGTCACTGCCGCCGCTGCTCTTGCCGCCCGACATCAGTTGCAGGTAGTCGATCACCACCAGCCCTAGTTGCCCGTGCTGCGCGGCGATGCGCCGGAGCTTGCTGCGCAGGGCGTTCAGCGTCAGGTCCGGCTCGTCGTCGATCACCATCGGGGCGTCGGCCAGGCGACCCGCGGCGTGGGCCAGGCGCTCGAAGTCGCGCTCGTTGAGCTGCCCCGAGCGGATGCGGTTCATGTCCACCCGCGCCTCGCTGCACAGCATCCGCAGGGCAAGCTGCACACTGGGCATCTCCAGGCTGAACACCGCCACCGTCTTCTCGCCGCGCAGGGCCACGTTCTGGGCGATGGAGAGGGCGAAGGCCGTATTGTGCAGGCAGATGTCGGCCGCGATGAAGTTGGCGTCGCCCGGCACCGTCAGGTCGTACACCTGCCGCTCGCCCACGTCCTCGATACTGACGATGTCATCCCAGTACAGCGCGTCGCTGCCCAGCAGGGTGAGGTGCGGGTCGTCCAGCACCGCCGCGTACCGGGCCGCGCGGGACTGAGGAAGGCCGCGCCCGGTGTGGGCATTGAACCCGGAGTCCGTCTTCTCCCCAGCCGCGCGGGCAAGGGCCGCCAAGCTCAGGCCACGTGCCCCCGCCGCCCGGCGCACATGCACCCAGGCTCCGGCAGGCGGGTGCCCGACATTGCTGCGGGTTCCGGCACTGACAGGAATCTGCCGCCCCGCCTTTTCCCCCAGCCACCCGATCTGCATCTGATAGTCGGCCACGCTGCGCGGGTCGGTCACCTCCACCCGCCAGGCACGCTCGCCCTTGCGCCACAGCTTGCCCAAGATGCCGAAACGGACCAGCGCATGCTGCACGTCACGCGCCAACGCCTCACTCGCCACCGTGAACTCGATGCGGGCCTTGCCGGCCAGGGCGTATAGCGTTCCGTCGCAGCTCAGCAGCACGCGCAGGAAGGCGGCAAGGGAGGGGCGGGTCAGGGTCCAGACCACCGCCGGGAAGTGCTTCGCCTCAGCGTGCTGGCCCCACACCCCGAGTTCACGCAGCCAGTCCGTCAGGGGGTTCGGCCTGTCCTTGCGCTCGCCCGGCTGCCAGCGGCGACTGAGGCGGTAGTCAATCCCTGTCCGGGCATCGGCCACCATCTCCACTTCCGGAAACTCGGCGGCGAGGCAGGCACGGAAGTCTTCCACCAGCGCGGGGTCCGCGTTCGTCCACCTCGGGCTGCTCTGCGTCAGGCCGCCTTCGGCCAGCAGGTAGGCCAGCAGGCGCACGCGTTCGGGGCTGAGGGTGTCCTGCTGTCCAAACACCGGAACGGCACGGGGGACGGCAATCCGGTCCCCGATCTTCAGGTCGTACAGGGGCGTCCAGCCATCCACACCCAGAAAGGGATGGTGCGGCGTCGTCTCCACCACGCGGCCCGTGCGGGTCGTGACCCGGCGAACGGCCTTCACGCCACTGTCAATCCAGGCCCCCACGTGGGACTCGCGCACCTCGCCGCTTGGCGTCACGCTCAGGACCGTGGGCAGTTGCCGCCGCACAAAGGCTTCCACCGTGAGGCGCTCCCCGCTCCCCGGCACGTCGATCAGGGTGTCGGCCGTCACGCATTTGCCCATCGAGGGCCGCGCCGCCAGCACGTTCAGGCTCCCCTTCTGCAACCCCGAAATCTGCTCGTCGAGGTCGCGGAAGCCGCTGCTCACGCCGTCGGGAATGCCCTTGTTCTGGTGCAGCAGGGTGATGTACTCGAAGGTGTCGTGGACTACCTCGCCCATCGCCTGGAAGGCCTCGCCCTTCTTCTTCTGCTCGGCCACCTCGAAGATCATCTTCTCGGCGCGGTCGAGCAGGTCTTCCAGCGGGAGCTGCGCCTCGTATGCGAGCTGCATCGCCTTGCCCGACGCCCCGATAAGCTGCCTCAGCGTGTGCTTTTCCTGCACGATGCGCGCGTAGTGTTCGGCATAGGCGGCGGTCGGCACCTGGTCCGAGAGGCCGATCAGGTACGTCAGACCGCCCACCTCGTCGAGCTGGCCCTTGACGCGCAGATCCTCGCTGAGGGTCACCAGGTCCACCGGCTCGCCGCGTTCCTGAAGGGTGCGCATGGCGGCAAAAATCTTGCGGTGGCCCTCGCGGTAGAACATCTCCGGGGCCACGGTGTCGCCCAGGGCGCTCAGCGTGTCGTTGTCGAGCAGCACGCTGCCCAGCACGCTGATCTCGGCTTCATTGCTGTGAGGGGGAACGCGCGGTGTCAGTTCCATGCGGGCCTTTCGCGCACGCGGCAGGGAAACGCGCCGCCCGGACGGAACCGGGGCGCGCCGCGCGTGCAGGGGTGAAATGAGGGTTGGGGCCGGTGTGAGGGCCGGTCGCCCATTCGCCTGAACCACACCACTGGGGTGGGCCGGGCCGAACTGCCGCGCATCATACCACCGCAGCCCCCGTGAGGCAGACACCCCCAACCCCCCAAACATGCCCGCCAGCGTAAGAGTCCTGTTAGGACTGGCTGAATACCGTGATGTCAGCAAGGACGGGAGATTCCCGCACCTGCAAAAGCCATCCCCGGCCCGAGGGACCTTCTCCCGATTCCTTAACCCGACGGCCAAACCAGGAGACACTATGAAGAACGGAACCCAGGGCTTTACCCTCATCGAGCTGCTGATCGTGATCGCGATCATCGGGATTCTGGCGGCGGTGCTAATTCCCAACCTGTTGGGTGCACGTGGGAAGGCTGTCCAAACTGGTGCTCAGGCTTACGCACGCAATTGTGCTACTGCAGCCACTAAATACTCTCTTGAGAATCCTAACGTTTCTATCGCCAGTAAAGCTTGTGAGGGTACTGACCTCAATGCAGGTGCCTTGCCAGCCTATGTTAAGTCTGCCGCCGTTAACGCCACCAGCAACGCCATCACGTACATTTATACCCTCAACGGCACTGACTCCGCCGCTCAGACGGTACCCCTCAACCTCAACTAAATTGTATCTACATAAAGTTGCCCTCTAGGGCAACTTTTTTTGGTGCGCTACCCTCTCCCCATGACCCCCACTGCACCCTCCACCACTGCCCTCAAAGAATGGGACACCCAGTGCCAGGCCCTCACCTCCGGCTCCTCTGCCCTCCTCATCCGCAAGGGGGGCGTCATGGAGACGCACGCAGGCTTCGAGGTCGAGCACCGCGCGTTTCTGCTCTACCCCACCTTCCTGCACCAGAATCCCGCCGAGCTGAGGCCGGAGTTCACCCCGCTCCTGCGCGAAGACCCCCAGCCGGGACGCATCGTCCTTCCGGCGCTGGCCGAGGTGGTGGCCGTCCATAAAGTCGAATCGTTGGATCAGGCCCTTGCCCTGGAGCCATACCAGGCGCTGACGGCGGGAGCCATCGAGCGGCGGTTTCACTACCGCAACCGGCCCTGGGTCCACGCGCTGTTGCTGCGGGTGCGCCCGTTGCGCGAGCCCCTGGTGCTGCCGGAAACGCCCGAGATGCTGGGATGCGTGAGCTGGGTGCCGCTGCCAGACATGACGGTGGAGGCGGGGCCGCCAGTGCTGACAGAAGAGGAGATGGAGCGGCGGCGCTTGGAGGTAGAAGCTGCCCTCAGCCGTGAGTTTTGAAGCAGCCTGAGCTTCCCTGCCCGTTGTCACAGTCCACAACCCACGACAGAAAAGGGAGGCCCGCAAGCCTCCCCTCTTTCTTAACCCGCCGCTTACTGCGGGTTGATAGCTTCGAGGTCGTAGTTGTTCAGCAGCGTGGTCTGGATGTCGGCGGTGCCGTTGTAGATGTTCCAGCCGTACTTGGTGCCGTTGAAGAACTGGTTGTCGCTCCCGGCGTAGACCAGCAGTTTGCCGTTGTCGCGGCTGAGCACCACGTCGCCGGTATTGAAGCGGCCGTCGCTGTTGGCATCGCGGAAGACGACCACCCGGTAGGTCCCGTAAGGAACGTTGCGGGGGAGGGTGAGGGTATAGCCCCCGGTCAGGAACTTGTCGATCACCTGCGGCTGCGTGCCGTCGGCAGTGTAGCGGCCATTGTTGTAGCCGACGACCGCCAGGCCGAGGTTCTGGTTGGGGCTGAAGCCCTTGAGCTGACCGGAGACGGCGGCGCTGCGGGTACCAAGCACGCTGCACGAGCTGAGGGCGAGGGTCCCGAGGGCCACCAGGGTAAGCATCTTCTTCATGGGAAAACCTCCTTGAGTCGCAGGCTCACCGTACCCGGCGGGGCAGCCCAGCGGCTATGGGGCAACCTTTCCCGCTGGCCTCACCTGCCACTCATGGAGGGGAGATGAGGCGGGGGAAACCTGACCCGGCCTTTAGCTGCCGCGCTCGCCTGAGGGGACAGCCGGCTATAGTGACCGGGATGCAGCAACGCCCCTTTACCGCACTCGCCGCGGTTTACGACGCGATCATGGCGGATGTGGAGTACGACCACTGGGCCGACTTCGTGCTGACCTATGCGCGTGATGGGGGGCTGGAGGTCCGCTCGGCACTGGATCTCGCCTGCGGCACCGGGGGCTTCACGCGGGAGCTGTGGCAGGCAGGCTTCCGGGTGCATGGGGTGGACGGCAGCCCGGAGATGCTGGAGGTAGCCCGCGCCCGCCTTCCCACCGGGGTCACGCTCAGCGTGGGGGACCTGCGGACCTTTGCGCTGGAGGAGCAGTTCGACCTCGTCACCTGCGTCTTCGACAGCCTGAACAACCTGCTGACCCCCACCGACCTGGGCGCGGCGCTCACGCGGGCGCGGGCGCATCTGCGGCCCGGCGGGTTGCTCGCCTGTGACCTGAACACCCGCCTGGGGGTCCGGGAGCTGTGGGAGGGGAACGCCATCGAGGGCCTGGCCCAGACACCGGAGGGCCGCGAGGTGCATTACCACTGGTCGCACCATTACGACCCTGATGCCGACGTGGGCGTGGTGCAGGCCTTTTGCCGGGTGGAGGACGGGCAGGGCGGCATGCAGGAATTCGTGGAGGAACACCGCGAGCGCGGCTACGACCCCGCCGACCTGGGGCCGCTGCTGCGGGAGGCCGGGTTTTCCCGCTGGGAAATCGTGGAGTACCCGGATTACGCCCCCCCAGAGCCGGATACGCCGCGGGTCTGGGTGTTCGCATGGGCCTGAACGTGCCCGTTCCCGTTCTGGGGGCGGGGGGCTGGGGCACGGCGCTGGCCAGCGCCGCGACCCGCACCGGCCAGCCGGCGACCCTGTGGGCACGCCGCCCCGACTTCGCCGCCCGGCTGGCCGAGGTCCGCGAGAACCGCGAGTACCTGCCGGGCGTGACGCTGCCGCAGGGGGTGACGGTCACCTCCGACCTGGAGCAGGCGGTGGCCGGGGCCGACTTTGCCCTGGTGGTCGTGCCCAGCGTGGGTGTGCCGGACCTGCTGGCCGCGCTCCCCCGCGACCTGGGCGTGGTGCTGTGTGCCAAGGGCCTCGCGCCGGATGGCGGCCGGCTCAGCGACCTGGCCCGCGACCTGGGCTTCCCACGGGTGGCCGTGCTGAGCGGCCCCAACCATGCCGAGGAGATCGGGCGCGGGCTGCCCGCCGCGACGGTCGTGGCGAGTGCGGACATGGCACTGGCCGGCGCGGTGCAGGCGGCCCTGGTCTCCCCCACCCTGCGGATCTACACCAGCACCGACGTGGTCGGTGTGGAACTCGGCGGCGTGCTGAAGAACGTGATCGCGCTGGCGGCGGGTCTGGTGGACGGCCTGGGCCTGGGGGACAACGCCAAGGCCGCCATCATCACGCGGGGGCTGCGCGAGATGGGGCGCTACCTGGTGTCCCAGGGTGCCCACGAGGAAACGGTGTACGGCCTGAGCGGCCTGGGTGACCTGGTGGCGACCGCGACCAGCCGCCACAGCCGCAACCGCGCGGCGGGCGAGGCGATTGCCAGAGGAGACCATCCCATTTCCCGGCCCCAGCAGGGCGGCAAGGTCGTGGAGGGCCTGCGCACGGCGGGTCTGCTGGAGGCCTGGGCCAGCGCCCACGGGCAGGACCTGCCCATCGTGCGGGCCGTCTCCCTGGTCGCAGGCGGCGCGTGGACTCCCGCCGAGGGTATCGCCAGCCTGATGGGCCGGGACCTGAAGGCCGAACTGGAGGGGTAGAGGGGGCTGGACAGGCCTGATGGTGGCCTGAAGGTCCGCTGGTATACCGGGAGTGATATGGACACCTTCGAAACCCGGGCGTTGCAGCTTGCCGTGGACCTGACCCAGCACAACACCTACGAGGGCAAGGTGGGCCAGGGTTACGTGGAGGCACGCGCCGCCGATATCCGGCGCACCTTCAACATCCTGTGCGGCCACGACCCGGACGACCGGCCTGCCCGCAAGGGGTCGGGCAAGCGCAAGGGGGCACAGGCGGCGGACGATGCCGAGGGGTAAAACCCGTCCCAGCGGACACAGCGATGACAGGTGAACCGGGAACGGCCGCCCTCCTGGCCGCCGCAGAAGCCTTCGCCCTCCCCAGGTACACCCAGCCCTGGCGTGCCTACCACAATGCGGAGCATGTCCGCGCCGTCCTGCAAGCCCTCGCCTCACGCGAGGTGTTGACCCCGGCTCTGGCCCTGGCTGCCTGGGGCCACGACCTGATCTATGACCCACGCGCCCCTGACAACGAGGCCCGCAGCGCCGAGGTCTTCGGCGGGTGGCTGGAGGCACAGGGCGCGGACGCGGCCCTGGTGCGGGAAGTCACGGCCCTGATTCTCGCCACCCGGCACACCTCCCCACCGGAAACGCGGGCGGAAGCCCTGCTGGCCGACGCCGACCTGGGGATTCTGGGAGCGGAGGCCCCGGCCTTTGCCGTATACGACCGGGCCATCCGACAGGAATACGCCTTCGTGCCGGATGTGGAGTATCGCCGGGGACGGGCAAGGGTGCTGCGGGGCTTCCTGGAACGGGAGCGGATTTATACCACGTCGGAGTTCGCGGCCCTGGAGGAGCGGGCGCGGGCGAACCTCACGGCGGCACTCGGGCGACTGGAAGGGCCAGCCTAGAAAAAGCCCAGCCTACAAAAAGCATAGAAAAACCGCCCCCGGCAGGAGGCGGTCGGTAAGGTTCGGGCTTCAGTCGGCGGCGGTGCCGTGGTTGCCCGCCTGGACGTTTTCCTTCTCGGCGTCGGCTTCGAGCTTGGCCTTGATCTTCTTCAGGGTGAAGCTGGCCTCGCGCTCGCGCTGGTCGAGCACACCGCGAATAAAGCGGATGTCGTCCTGAATGCTGGGAATCACGATCTGCTCCAGGGCGTTCACGCGGCGGGAGGTCTTCTTGATCTCCTCACCGATGCGGCGCAGCTTCGTCTCGGTCGCGGCGACCCGCACGATGGCTTCCAGCACGCTGCCGAAGTCGGTCGCGGCCTGGATGGTCCGCGCGCCCACGTTGATCGGGCTGAAGGCCGCCGCGGCCTGCCGTTCCGGAATGCTGATGCGGGGCACCTTCACGCCGTAGAGGTTCTCGATCTGCATGTCCACGGCGTAGTCGCCGGTGCCCGCCAGACTGAGGCTCTCCACCGCTTCGGGGCTGTCCCACGCCTTCGCGCCGAACAGGCTGGTGTACGCACCCTTGCTGACCCCGGCCAGCTGCTCGCGCGCTGCCAGCGCGTCCTTGACCAGCGCGAAGAACTCCCCGATCAGGGCATCACGCTTGCGCTTGAGCAGGTCCGCGCCGTTGTTGGCGGTCTTGAGGCTGGCCTTGCTGGCGAGCAGAGCGCTGCGGGTGGGACTGATCTGTCCTGCCATGGTTCCACCTCCTTCGTCGGTGGGGTTGTGGGTTGTGGGCGGTGGGTTGTGGGGAAACAGCCTGTCCCACAACCCACAACCTCCCCCCTACAACCTTAGATCCTGTTGCCCCGCCACATCTCGTCGATCTTGGCACCGTAGTACTTGTCGATGCTGTCCTTCGAAAGACGGGTGAGCTGGCTCTGGGGCAGCTTGGAGAGGATGCCCCAGGCGACGGTCAGGCTGTCGTCGATGGAGCGGTCCTGGTTGCCCTGGCCGATGAAGTAGTTCTCGAAGTCGTCGGCAAAGCGCAGGTACAGCTTGTCGGTCTCGGTCAGCGCGTCCTCACCGGTAATGGCGACGAGCTTGCGCAGGTCGAGGCCGTTGGCGTAGGCGGCGAACAGCTGGTCGGACACGTTCTTGTGGTCCGCACGGGTCTTGCCCTTGCCGATGCCGTTGCCCTGAAGGCGGCTCAGGCTGGGGAGGGGGTTGATCGGCGGGAACACACCCTTGGCGTTCAGGCCACGGTCCACCACGATCTGCCCTTCCGTGATGTAGCCGGTCAGGTCGGGGATGGGGTGGGTGATGTCGTCGTCGGGCATCGAGAGAATCGGGATCTGCGTGACCGAGCCGGGCTTGCCCTGCACCACACCCGCGCGCTCGTAGAGGCTGGCGAGGTCGGTGTACATGTAGCCGGGGAAGCCACGGCGACCAGGGATCTCCTCGCGCGCACCGCCGATTTCACGCAGCGCCTCGCAGTAGTTCGTCAGGTCGGTCAGGATCACCAGCACGTGGTAGCCGTGCTCGAACGCGAGGTACTCGGCGGTCGTCAGCGCCATGCGGGGCGTCAGCAGACGCTCGACGGCGGGGTCGTCCGCGCGGTTGAGGAACAGCACCGAGCGGGCCAGCGCGCCGGTGCGCTCGAACTCCTGGGTGAAGAACGAGACTTCACGCTGGGTCAGGCCCATCGCGGCGAACACCACCGCGAAGTCGCCCTCGTGGCCGGGCACCTTCGCCTGCCGGGCGATCTGCGCGGCGAGTTCGTTGTGCGGCAGGCCCGAGCCGGAGAACACCGGGAGCTTCTGCCCGCGGATCAGGCTGGTCTGCACGTCGATGGTGCTGATGCCGGTCTGAATGAACTCCTCCGGCTTGGCACGCGCGGCAGGGTTCATGGGCTGGCCGTTGATGCTGAGGCGCTGCTCGGCCACCACCGGGGGCAGCCCGTCGATGGGGCGGCCCAGGCCGTCGAAGCGGCGGCCGATCATTTCCTTGCTGACGCCCAGTCGGGCCACGTCCTCGACGAGGCTGACGGAGGCGGTGGCGAGGTCCAGGCCGCGTGTTTCCTCGAACACCTGAATCACGGCGTTCTCGTCGGACACGCTGATCACCTGCCCGCCGCGCACCTTGCCGCTGCCGTCGCGGATGTCCACGATGGCCCCGTAGGCGAGGTCCGAGGCCGCGTTCACGAACAGCAGCGGCCCGGAGATGTACGAGACGTCGTTGTATTCCTTTTTCAGGAGGGTCACGCACTCACTCCTTTGGCGGTGGTCTTGAAGGTGGTGTCGAGTTCGTCCATCACGCTTTCACCGTAGGCCATGAAGTCGGCTTCCGGCACGTAGCGCGCGCGGGAGAGCTTCTCGATCACGGGGTTCTGGATGATCTCGTCGATGGTGGCCCCGCCGCGCAGCGCCGCTTCCGCCTCGTCGTAGAACTTCAGCATCATCTTCATCAGGCCGTAGTTCTTGGGCATCGAGGCGCTGGCGTCCACCGGGTCGAAGCCGTTCTGCTGGAGGAAGTCCTGGCGCAGCATGCGTCCGGCCTCGATCACCAGGCGCTCCTGGTCCTGAAGCGCGTCGGGGCCGACGAGCTGCACGACTTCCTGGAGGGACGCTTCCTGCTGGAGGATGTTGCCGATGCGCTGGCGCAGTTCGGGGAAGTCCTGGCCGACGTTCTCGCGGTACCAGGAGTCCAGGATCGGCGTGAACAGGCTGTAGGAGCCGTTCCAGTTGATCGCCGGGAAGTGGCGGCGGCGGGCCAGACCCGCGTCCAGACGCCAGAAGGCCCCGGTGATACGCAGGGTCGCCTGCGTGACGGGTTCGGACATGTCGCCGCCCGCCGGGCTGACTGCGCCGATCACGCTGACCGCACCGTCCTCACCCGCGAGGGTCTTCACCGCACCGGCGCGCTCGTAGAACGCGGCGAGCTTCGCGCCCAGGTAAGGCGGGTAGCCTTCTTCCGCGGGCATCTCTTCCAGGCGGGAGGAGATTTCACGGAGAGCCTCAGCCCAGCGGCTGGTGGAGTCGGCCATCAGCGAGACGCTGTAGCCCTGGTCGCGGAAGTACTCCGCCAGCGTGATGCCCGTGTACACGGACGCCTCGCGCGCCGCCACCGGCATGTTGGAGGTGTTGGCGATCAGGATGGTGCGGTGCATCAGCGGCCCGCCGGTCTTGGGGTCTTCCAGTTCCGGGAACTCGACCAGCACGTCGGTCATCTCGTTGCCGCGCTCGCCGCAGCCCACGTACACCACGATGTCGGCGTTGCCGTACTTGGCGACCGACTGCTGCGTCACGGTCTTGCCCGAGCCGAAGGGGCCGGGAATCGCCGCCGCGCCGCCCATCACCAGGGGGAACAGCACATCGAGGATGCGCATCCCGGTGAGGAAGGGCAGGCTGGGGTCGAGCTTCTGCGCGACGGGGCGCGGCGCGCGGACGGGCCAGTAGTGCGCGAGGCGCAGTTCGGTGCCGTCTTCCAGCCGGGCGATGGTGTCGTCGATGGTGTACTCGCCCGCCGGGGCCACCCACGCCAGGCGGCCGCTCTTGTCGGGCGGCGTCAGGATCTTGTGGGTGAAGCTGAATTCCGGCACGGTGCCCAGAACGGCGCTGCCGGTCACGCTGTCGCCCGCCTGCACGGTGGGCGTAAAGGCCCAGCGCTTGGTGCGGTCGAGGCTCGACACCTCGATGCCGCGCGCGATGAAGTCGCCGGAAGCCTCGCGGATCTTGTCGAGGGGGCGCTGAATGCCGTCGTAGATGCCGTTGAGCATCCCCGGCCCCAGCTCCACGCTGAGGGGCAGCCCGGTGGTGACCACCGGCTCACCCACGGTCAGGCCGCTGGTGTCCTCGTACACCTGCACGAAGGCCGTGTCACCGTCGAGGCGAATGATCTCGCCCACCAGGCGCTCGTTGCCCACGCGCACGATGTCGTACATCTTCGCGCCGTACATGCCGTTCGCAATCACGGCGGGACCGGCGATGTTCTGCACGACGCCCTGCTTGTTCTGCGTCATTGTGTCTCCTTGGGAGAGCGGTCAGCTCTCAGCCATCAGCTCTCAGCATGAGCCTTTACTCGGGCCGCCGCATGAATGGCGTACTGACGGCTGACTGCTGAGGGCTGACAGCTTTTTACAGCTTGATATCGAACCCGATGGTGTCCCGCACCAGCTTGCCCATGTAGGCCTTGGCGTCCACCGTGTCGGTCGCAAAGGCGTCGCGCAGGCTGGGAATGGGCAGCAGGATGGGGAGGTCGCGGCCCCGCATCACGCGCTGGGTGGCGGTCATGGGGTCGGGGATGAGGCCGGTATCCACGGCGATCAGGCCGTACTGGTCCGACTGGATGGCGCGTTCGAGTTCCGCCACGGCGCTCTCGGGGGCGGCCTCGATCACCTCGGCCCCCGCGAGGCGGTAGCCGGTGGCGGTCTCGGCGTCGGAGAGGACGACGACGCGCTGGGTGTTGCCCGTCTGGGCGCGGTTGGCCTGGGTCATGCCTGCACCTCGCGGCGAATCTGCTCGGTGGGCAGGTCGTAGTACTTCCCGCGCCCGATCAGCCTCAGCTTGGCGATCTCGATTTCCTTGCGGCGCAGGAAGTCGAGGATGATGCCCACGCCCTCGGGGTCGCCCGCCGCGACGTTGCGCGCGGCCTGGTCAAGGGCCGTGCGGGCAGCCACCTCGGCGTCTTCGAGGGTGGGCGCGTCGAGAATCGCGGCCACCTCGGGCACGCCGCCCGCGTCCCCGCCCGCGAGGCGGCCGTAGCCCGCCGCGTCGAGCCGCCCACCGGCGACGAACAGGTTGGGGTCGAGCGGCTGCCCCCGCGAGCTGCGGGCCAGCAGCACGTTGGTCACGTCGATCTCGCGGCTGAGGTAGCGGCGCAGGCTGGTGTTGCGCGCCACGCTCAGGGCGTAGCGGTAGTAGCCCTGGTCGAGGGCGACTTCCAGATCGAGCAGGCGGCCGCTGGCGTTGTAGGCGGCCACGGCGTCGCGCATGGCCCCGGTCAGCGGGTGCCCGCTGACGGCCAGGGCCGCGGCGGCGCTCGCCAGATCGGTGCTCTGCGCGGCGGTCTGGAGGGCGGCGGGCTTGATGGTGCCGCCGGGAATCAGGCCCTGCGTGATGGCCTCGGCCCCCCGCCCGCTGACGATGCCGCGGGCGATGGTCTTGAGGTTCACCAGATCCCAGCGCAGCAGCAGCGCCTGGACTTCCCGCCGGGCCTCGCCGTCGGCAAAGCCCAGCACCTTCTGCATGGTCGCAAAGAGGTTGTGCGACAGCGCCCGGTCGAGTTCGGGGAGACCCGCGCCCTCGGCGGTGGTCTCGCGCATGTCGGGCGCGAGGTCCGTCTCGGCGAGGACGCGCAGGAACTCCTGGTAGCTGCCCGCCGCGAGCGCCGAGTCAAGGGCGCGCCCATCGAGCAGCTTGGTCCGCATCACACGGACGCGCGTATTGATGTAAGCGTAGTCGTCGGGCATCGGGCCAATTCTCCTTGTCCGGCCTTATTCCGCGAGCAGGCGGCTGACCTGCGGCGCGAGTTCGCCCCGCAGCCGGTCGAGCCGTCCTGCCAACGTGTTGGTGATGCCGCTCTTGCCGCCCCGCGCCACCACGCGCACGCCCCCCTGAACAGCGGGGTTTTCGCGCACGGGTAGGTCGGTGACGAGTTCGCGGGCCAGCATGACGTCGGCGGGGTTCACCTCGACCGCCTCGGCGTCGGGGATGGCCTCGCGGGCCTGCTGGATCAGGCGGGCCAGGATGTCGCGGTACTCGGGGGCGCGGGTCACGTCCCCCAGGTACTGCTCGACCAGACCGTAGACCTGGGTCATGCCCTGCTCGCCGGCGTTGAGCCGCGCGGCGCTGAGTTCGAGGTCGGCGGCGCTGCGGGCGCGCACCAGCCCCGCCTGCCGCTGGGTTTCCAGCAGACGGGTGCGGCTCTCGACCAGGGCCTGGGCACGTTCACGGGCATCCGCGAGGATCATCTGGGCGCGGTCACGGGCCTCGGCGCGGATGCGCTCGATCTCCGCTTGCGCTTCGTGTTCGAGGAGCTTGTCGAGCGCCATATCAGTTCAGGATGAACAGCGCGAGGAAGCCGAAGATCACGAGGGTTTCCGGGATCAGGAAGTACAGCAGCAGGCTGCCGGCCTTGCTGGGGTCCTCGGCGACCGCGCCCACCAGGCTGGAGCCGATGCGGGCCTGGGCGACACCGGTGCCCAGCGCGCCGAGGCCGAGCGCGAGGCCCGCGCCGATGGCGCGCAGACCGCGGTACATGTCGTCGGGGCCGCCGACCGTCTCGGTCGTCTGGGCGTAGCCGGCGGTGGCGAGGGCGAGGACGAGGGACGCGAGGACGATCTTGTTGTACTTGGTCATCTGAACACTCCTGAGGAAAGTTATTTACCCTGCCCGCTGACCGCGTTGGCGGCGGGGCTGAGGCGACGAAGGGGGTTGTAGGCGGGGCTGGTCTCGGCGTTGAAGCCGGTCGGGTTCAGGAACTCGACCATGTGCAGACGCAGCGGCTGGACGATGTGGCCGATCAGGGTCAGGGCCAGCACGAAAAAGTGCAGCAGCGCGCCGACCACGATGCCCAGGAGGATGCCCAGGAAGCCGATGCGCTCGGCCAGGCTCCAGCCCAGGTCGGAGCAGAGCTTGGCGAGAATCGCGGACACCAGGCCGACCGCGAAGATACGGGCGTAGCTGACGACCGCGCCGCCCTGCGAGAGCAGCTCGATGGGAAGCAGCGGGAAGTGGCGGATAACGCGAATCCAGCCGATCAGGAACAGGGCAAAGCCCACGTACATCAGCAGGATCAGCGGGTTGGTGAAGTTGGTGAACTGCCCGAAGTCCTGGCCCGCGCGGGTGGCAAAGGCCATGCAGATCAGCGCGAACACGCCGCCGAACAGGGCCAGCCCTTCCCAGGTGTGGGTGGCGTCCCGGTGCTTGAGGCCCTGCTGGATGCGGATGCCCCAGCCCCACAGCACCTGCAGGATGCCGAACAGCAGCGCGAACACCAGCGCCACGTTGCTGAAGTAGCTCGTTTCCAGGCGCGGGAACACGGTCGGGATCAGGCCCCCGTGTGCGGCAGCGGCGGTGTGGACATTGGTCGCGGCCTCGTGGCTCTCGGCGTGGATGCCGGTCCAGCCCCACAGACTGTTGACCAGATCGGGGTTCACGTAGAAGAGGTGGAGGTGCTCGCCCAGCGTGCCGAAGAACTCACCGGTCAGGAAGCCCCACAGGATGCTCCAGGCCGCCATCACGTTGGTGACGAAGCCCAGGTCGCGCAGGGTGGCGGGCGGCACGTACGCCCCGAAGAAGCTGAGGTCCCAGCCCTCGTTCCGCCGCGCCTTGCCCAGCAGCCACAGCCCGAACAGCAGGAACAGCAGCCCGTAGCCGATATCCGCGATGATGATGCCGAAGAACAGCGGGAAGAACAGCGCGATCACCCAGGTGGGGTCGAAGGTGCCGTACTTGGGCAGGCTCATCAGCCCCATCACGACCTGGAAGGGCCGGACGTAACTGTTGTTCTTGAGCTGCACCGGGATGGCCTGATCGTGATGCTCGTCCACGCCGTGCAGCTCGTAGCTCACGGCGTCCCCGAACTGTCCCAGTGCCGCCTGGAGGGCGGGCACCCGGTCGGCCGGGAGATACCCCTGCATCGCCAGGCTGTACTTGCCGCGTGCCGAGACCGCGCGCACGTCGTGGACAGCGACACGGTCCTTGAGGGCGTCGCGCACCGCGTACAGGGCGGGGCCGTGGGTGCGGGCGAGCTGATCGCGCTGCTCGCCGAGCTGGCGCTGACGCTCCGCCCCATTCTGGCGGATGCGGTCCAGTTCCGCCGCCGCCTCGGACAGCGGGAGGCCGTCGAAGCGGCCCGGCAGGCGCAGCTCGCCCAGCCGCACGCGCGAGAGGGCTGCACGCACGGCGTCGCGGTCGGAGCGCAGGGCGGCGACCAGGCCGACCCGGTTCTGCCCGACCGTCTCGGTCGCCAGCGCGTAGCGGTCGGGCAGCGCCGCACGCAGCGCGCCTTCCAGCTCGCCCAGGTTGTCGGTGGGCTGAAGCAGGAAGGGCACCAGCGTCAGGCGGCGGCTGCGGTCGAGGCCCCCCGACAGGCGGGCCAGGGCACGCACCGCGTCCCCGTAGGCCGCCTCGGCGTCGAGGTCCGCCTGGAGTTCCTGGCGGGTGCGGGCCAGCGCGGACACCGGCTGCGCCGCGCCCTCCACCACGCCCTCCCACTCGCCCTGCGCGGGCAGGGGGGCGGGAGCGGGGCGGTAGGCCCCCAGTTCCGCGATGGTGCTCTCGGCGCGGGCCAGCAGGCGCTCGTCGTCGCGGCGGGACTGCGCGTCCTGCCCGGCGAGCGAGCCGGTGGAGAGGGGGCCGCCCGTGATGGGCCTCAGGTGCAGCACCCCGGCGTCTTGCAGGGCCGTGATCACCGCCTCGCTGTCGCGCTTGCGCACAGCGATCACGACCTGCTGCATGGGGTTGATCACGGCAGCACCGCCCTCAGGATGTGCTCGGCGGCCTGCTGCACCCGGCTCTGGGCACGCTGGCGGGTGGCCTGGGTGCCTTCCTCCGCCTGAGCGCGGGCCTCTTCCCGGATGCGCTGGGTTTCGGCCTGAAGCTGCCGCTCGTGTTCGGCCTGCATGGCCTGCGTGCGCGCCTGCGCCTCGGCGAGGATGCGGGCGGCTTCGGCCTCGGCAGCCTCCACTTCCCGCCTGGCTTCCTCGCGGGCCGCTTCGATCTGCGCGTCCAGCGCCGCCTCGCGGCTGGCCAGTTCACTCAAGACTCGACTTGAGACGTCCAAATCCCTCCTCCTTTCCCTTCGTGACCCAAGACACCCCTCTTGAAAAACCCCGTCCGTGAGGGCGAGGTACTCGGGGGGTGCTGTGAGCTGCTGTGATGGCCCGACCCGTTTTGGTATGCGTCAGACTCGGGAAGCATCCTAACACAGCCTTCATGGAGGTCCCGGAGGTCAAGCGTCCCGGCCTGGCCTGGACCCTTGCCAGGCCGGGCCGGGAAGAAGGGCAGGGTCAGTCGCCGCCCACGAAGACCGGCGCGCCCAGCCCCGTCTCCGGCTCGCGGTAGCCCTGCTCGCTGTGGGCGCTGAGGTCCATGCCGCCGACCTCCTGCCGCACCGTGACCCGCAGGGGCATCCACAGGCCGACAAGCTTCAGTAGGAGGAAGCTGCCGGCCCCGGTGTACAGCACACTGACGGCCACGCTCAGAAGCTGGGTGAGCAATTGCTCGCCCACCGGCTTGCCACTGCCGGTGGTCCAGGCCAGCGCCCCGGTAAGCAGCGCGCCCACGATGCCCGCGACGCCGTGACACGCGAACACGTCCAGGGCGTCGTCGGCCCCCAGGCGGCGCTTGGCCTGCACGGTCCAGAAACTGGCGGTCGCGCCCAGCACCCCGATCACCAGGGCCGCCCAGGGCGACACGAAGGCGCAGGCGGGCGTGATGGCGACCAGCCCCACGACCAGCCCGGTCGCGGCCCCGACGGCGGTGGGCTTGCCGCCCCCACGGCTTTCCCACGCGAGCCAGGTCAGCAGGGCGGCGGCCGGGGCGACCAGCGTGGTGAGCAGCGCCAGCGCGGCGGTCTGGTTGGCGGCCAGGGCACTGCCGGCGTTGAAGCCCATCCAGCCGAACCACAGCAGGCCCGCACCCAGCAGCACGAAGGGCACGTTGTGCGGCACGTGCGCCGCGCGGGGATAGCCCAGGCGCGGCCCCAGCACGGCGGCGGCCACCAGCGCACTGACCCCCGCCGCAATGTGAATCACCGTGCCGCCCGCAAAGTCCAGCGCCCCGGCCCGGAACAGCCAGCCGTCACTGCTCCAGACCCAGTGGGCCAGCGGCGCGTAGATCAGCAGGCTCCACAGGCCCCCGAAGCAGAGGAAGGCCCCGAAGCGCATCCGCTCGACCACCGCCCCGCTGATCAGCGCCAGCGCGATGATGGCGAACATCGCCTGGAATGCGGCAAAGACGGAGGTGGGAATGGTGCCCCACAGCTGGCCCTGCACCCCCTCCAGCCCCAGGTGCCCCAGGCCGCCCACCAGCGCGTTCCCGCCCTCCCCGAAGGCCAGGGTGTACCCGGCCAGGGTCCACAGCACGCCCACCAGCCCGATGGACGCCACGCTCATCATCATGGTGTTCAGGACGCTGGGGGCACGGGTCAGGCCGCCGTAGAAGAAGGCCAAACCGGGGGTCATCAGCAGGACGAGCGCGGCGGAGACGAGCATCCAGGCCGTGTCGCCCGTGTTCAGGGTGGGGGCGGCCGGCTGCGCGAGGGCCGCGCCCCCCAGCAGGACCAGCAGCGGCAGCGCCTTCACCGCGCACCGCCCTGGGGGGACTGGGGCGTGAGCCGCGTCTCGGTGACGGGCGTGAGGGCGGCGTGGTCCTCCTCGCCGGTGCGGATGCGAATCACCCGTTCCAGGGGCTGCACGAAAATCTTGCCGTCCCCGACCTCGCCCGTCTGTGCGCCCTGGCAGATAGCGCGGATGGCCGCGTCCACGAACGGCTCGCTGACGGCCATACGAAACTCGACCTTGTCCCGGAACTCGAGCATCACGCGGGTGCCCCGGTAATGCTCCACGATTTCCTGCTCGCCACCGTGCCCCGACACCCGGCTGAGCGTGAGGCCGCTGATGCCCGCCTGAAACAGCGCCTCCTTGACCTGCTGCACCCGTTCGGGACGCACCACCGCCGTGATCAGTTTCATGCCGTCTCCTTTTTCGTGGACAAAGTGCAGAGGTGAGCCTCCACCTGGCCTCAGCGTGAGACATACTTTGCAGAATGTCAACGAGAATAGGGACATATGTACAGATTTGATGTTACAAAAGGCAAGGCCCAGAAGGCGAGAGCTGAGGTCGTTCAACTTCTTGTGCGGAATGTCCAGAAAATCCAGCACAGCCTGCACAAAGCAGAAGGGGGAAAAGCCGTCTGGCCTCTCCCCCACTCGTCCCCCGCTGTCCTAAACGGCCCGGCGACCCCGGACCCGTGCCCACAGGCGGTACGCCCCCACCAGCAGACCCGCCAGCCCCAGCACGGCCAGCAGCGGCGCGAACACGGCCAGTAGGCTGAGGCCCAGGCTGGCCCCGTCCTCGGCGGTGCTGAGCACTGGGTTTGCTAGCCCCCCCGTCGTGGCGGTCGCCACCGGGCGCACGGCGGTGCGGGTGGCATGGACGCCGCCCGCGACGAGCAGGCCCAGCGCGAGGCTGAGGGCCGGGGGCACGTCCGCGATGCCCGACTGGGCCGCGAACAGCACCGCGCCCGCCGCCGCGTTCACGACCCCGCCCACCAGATGCAGCACGTGGTCCACGCCGGGAATCTTGTCGCCCACGAAGTCCAGCAGGCCCAGCACCGCCACCCCCAGCAGCACCCAGGGACTACCCAGCAGGTCGTAGGGGGCGCTGAGGTGCAGCACGCCGGTGCGGTCGAGCAGACCCACCACCAGCAGCGGAATGTAGGCGTTCAGCCCCGCCGCACCCGACAGGCCCAGCGAGGAAAGCAGACCCGAGAGCAGTTCCATCTCTCCTCCAGTACGCGCCTGGGCAGCCGGAGTTCCCGCCGGGGCTTCAGCGCAGGTAGGCCGTCAGCAGGTCCACCCCGGCGCGCAGGTCGTTCGTGTGGACGGCCTCCACGATGGTGTGGATGTAGCGGGTGGGAATGCTGAGCGTGATGGAGGGCACGCCCGCGCGGCTGCGCTGAATGGCCGCCCCGTCGGTGCCGCCCAGCGCCAGGACTTCGAGCTGGTAGGGGATGTTCTCCCGCTCGGCCAGGTCCACCAGCTCATCTACCAGCCAGCGGGTGGAAATCATGGAGGAGTCGAAGACCTTGATGCCGATGCCCTCGCCCATCCGCGTGACCGCCTCGTCGGGGCCGACGCCGGGGGTATCCACCGCCAGGGTCACGTCCAGGCCGATGCCCAGGGTGGGTTCGACCCCATAGGCTGCGACCACCGCGCCGCGCAGACCAACCTCCTCCTGCACGGAAAAGACGGCCACCACGTCGTGCCGGGGCGGCGCGTCGCGCAGGGCACGCAGCACCTCCAGTTGCAGGAACACACTGGCGCGGTCGTCCATCGCCTTGCCCACCACGAGGTGTCCGACCTGCCGCGCCGTCTGGTCGAGCGTGACCATGTCGCCCACGCGCACGCGGCGCTTGACTTCCTCGGCGTCCAGGCCCAGGTCCACGAAGAACTCCTTGACCTCCGGCACCTTCTTGCGGTCCTCCGGGGTGGCGATGTGGACGGGCCGCCCGCCGGGCGTGAGGATGCCGGGCAGCGCCCCGCCGCGCGTCTGCACCGTTACGTTCCGGGCAAAGAGGTTGCGGGTGTCGAAGCCGCCCAGCGCCTGCACCCGCAGAAAGCCCTTGTCGTCGATGAAGCGCACCAGGAACCCGATCTCGTCCATGTGGGCGCTGAGCATGATGCGCTCGCGGCGCTCACCCTCACTGACCTCGCCCTGCCCCTTTTTCAGGGCAATCACGTTGCCGAGCGGGTCCACCCGCACCTCGTCGGCCAGGCCCTCCAGTTCGCGCAGCACGAAGTCGCGCACCGCGTCCTCCTGACCGGGGACACCGTTCAGGTCCGAGAGTTGGCGCAGGAGGTCCAGTCGCAGTTCAGTTGTGGTCACGCGCGTCAGCATACGCCGCGTCTGCCGGGGCGGAGGCCGCCGCGTCCGACCCCTCGGGCCGGGGCGTGGCCTGGGGTTCCGGTGCGGGTTTCGGGCGCAGGTCTGTGCCGTTGAAGCGCCCCTGCCCCTCTGCCAGCCCGTGCTGCGCCCAGACCTCCACCGCGTCGGCCCCCAGACGCACCAGTTCCGCGAGCGTGGTCGCCTCCTCCGCGCGCCACTTGCTCAGCACCCAGTCGGCGGGGTCCCAGCCTGACGGGGGGCGCGAGATGCCCACCTTGAGGCGCGGAAAGTCGGCCGTGCCCAGCACGCGGATAATGTCGCGCACGCCGTTCTGCCCGCCGTGCCGCCCGCCCAGCCGGAACTTCAGCAGACCGAAGGGGCTGTCGAGGTCGTCCTGCACGACCAGCAGCGCGTCACTGTCCAACTTGTAGAAGGCGAAGAGCGGCCCCACCGCCTTGCCCGACGTGTTCATGAAGGTCTGCGGCTTGACGAGCAGGACCTTCGCACCGGGCGCGGGGCCGACGCGCACTTCCGCGACCTCGGCGTCCTTTTCCTTGCGCCACACCGCACCCCAGCGGCGGGCCACCTCGTCCACCACCAGCCACCCGACGTTGTGGCGGGTCTGGGCGTACTGGCCCCCCGGATTGCCCAGGCCCACGACCAGCCGCAAGTCAGGCCTCCAGGCTGCTGAGCGTCTCGCGCCAGCGGGCTTCAGTCTCGCGCACACGGGCGTCGCCCCCGGCGCGGGCATACCCGGCGCGGAAGTCGGCAAAGCGGGTGTCCGTGTCGGCAAATAGCAGGCCCAGTGCCTGCCGCACGTCCGCCACATTGCGCTCCGTCAGCGTGGTGTCCTTCTGGTCCAGCACCTCGTCAAGTGTCGCCATCAGGCCCGAGAGGGGCCGCAGCCACTGGAACGAGGGGTCGTTCATCACCAGCGAGTACAGCGCGAAGGGACCCTTCACCGGGCCGTGCAGGAACTCGTACTCGCCCTTGGCGAAGTCCAGCAGCGCCGAGTGAAAGGCGCGCAGGCTCTGGGCGAGGGCCGTGAGCTTTTGCCGGACCTGGGCATCGGAAGTCGTCATGGCAAGAGGGTAGCAAGCGCGGCGGGGGCCGCCCGGTCCTGCCGCCATTCCACGCGGGGCCTGGTCTACCGAAGCCCGCCTTCCCCGGTCTTGCTCGGCAGGAATCGCGCGACCAGGGACTGGACCAGCTCCGTTCTTGTGTACGGTGCCAGCACGCCCGGCACGGTCAATTCTTCAACCAGCAGTCCGCTGATTGCCAGGTACATCAGCACGAAGTCTTCGGCACGCAGGGTCAGCCCGTGTTCCTCGCTGAAGCGTTGGTTCCACCCAATGTTGTGCCTGACCGTGCTGAAAAGAGAAGCACGTAATTCAGGACGCCGGGTAGCCTCCAGCCGGAGTTCCAGCAGGGCCAGGGAGGTGTGCTGTTCCCGGAGGACGCGTTCCACGAGATTTTCCAGCAGGGCCGTGTAGAGTTCCTGCCCCGTTCTTTTCTGCAAGATTTCTTCCAGCCACTGTAGATCAGGCATCAGGCGCTCGTGAATGTGAAGCGCGATTTGATGCAGCAGATCAGCACGGTGACGGAAGTAGTTCGACGCCGTTCCGGTGGGCAACTCGGCGGCGTTATCCAAGGCCCGGTAGCTCAGACCGCGCGCTCCTTCGCAGGCCAGGAGGTGAATGGCGGTATCGAGCAGGAGCGTTCGGCGGGCAGCGTTCTGGCGCATGGCTTGACGTTACTCCAGGCGTACCGGTACAGTCGTAGTGAATTGGAGGAAGGACGATGCTAACCCAAGCCATCAGTCTGGTGGTCCTGAGCGACACTCCGCTCGAAAGTGCCCAGTTCTACATCCAGCACTTCGGATTCAAGCCCACGGCGGAGTTGCCATGGTTCGTCAGCCTGCAACATCCAGACCATTCCGGCCTGTTTTTTGATCTCCTGAGCAAGGACCACGCAGCGGCGGGCCGCCATCTTCAGGGCAAGAGGACCTCGGGGGTCATGCTGGCGCTGGTCGTCGTGGACCTCGACGCCGAAGCAAAACGCCTCCGGGATGCCGGGCTGACGTTCCTCATGAACCCTACCGACGAACCCTGGGGACAGCGGCGGCTCCAAATCCAGGCCCCGGATGGCGTCATTGTCGAAGTGCTGCAACAGATTCCACCCAATCAGGACTGGCTTCGGCAAAACGGCCTGGGCTAACCTTGGGTTGGCGTGGGGAGCCACATGCTTTTTCGGCTCTCTCTATCCACGCCCTGTTACCCTGACCCATGACCACCCCCAACCTGCCGGAAGCGAACGTGCCCGAACTGGACGGGACCGTGAACCTCGCGGACATCGAGGCGCTGGGCCGCTCCAGGCTCGACCGCAACGCCCTGGAGTACTACGCGAGCGGCGCGAACGACGAGGTGACACTGGCGGCCAACCGCGCCGGCTTCCGCGCCATTCGTCTGCGGCCCCGAATGCTGGTGGACGTGTCGAACGTGGACGCGCGAACGGAGGTACTGGGGCTGCCCCTCAGCTCCCCGGTGGGCATCGCGCCCAGCGCCTTTCACGGCCTGGCGCACCCGCAGGCGGAGGTAGGGACGGCGCGGGCGGCGGCCTCGGCGGGCAGCCTCATGACCCTCAGCACCTTCAGCAACACGCCCATCAAGGATGTGGCGCAGGCCGCCGCGGGCCGCTTCTGGTTCCAGCTCTACCTCTACACCGACCGCGAGGTGAGCGCCGAGGTGGTGCGCCGGGCGGAGGCGACGGGCGCGCGGGCGCTGGTGCTGACGGTGGACGCGCCCTTCCTGGGCCGCCGCGAGCCGAACGAACGCCACCGCTTCGCCCTGCCGCCGCATCTGGGCGTGCCGAACGCGGGGAGCCGCGAGCAGCTCGCCGGGATGGAATCGGAGGCCGGCTCGCAGCTCGTGAACTACTTCCAGGGGCTGGTGGACAAGACCCTGAGCTGGCAGGATCTCGCCTGGCTGCGCTCGGTCACGTCCCTTCCCATCGTGCTGAAGGGGATTCTGACTGCCGAGGACGCCCTGCTGGCTGCCCACCACGGCGCGCATGTCTGGGTCAGCAACCACGGCGGGCGGCAACTCGACACCGCCGTGAGCAGCATCGAGGCGCTGCCCGAGGTGGTGGACGCCGTGCAGGGCCAGGTGGAGGTCTACCTCGACGGCGGGGTGACGCGCGGGACGGACGTGCTGAAGGCGGTGGCATTGGGGGCAAAGGCCGTCTTCCTGGGCCGGGCCGCGCTGTGGGGCCTGGCGGCCGCAGGCGAGGCGGGCGTGCGCCGCACCCTGGACCTCCTGCACGACGAGGTGCGGCTGGCGCTGGCACTGTGTGGGAAGCAGAAGATTGGGGATGTGGGGCGGGACCTGGTGCGGGTGTAGACGAACGGATTCATACCACCGCCATAGGTCTTTCAGCTTATTTGACAGGTACCTGTCAAGACAATAAGCTTGCCTTCCATGACCCACCTCACGGCGGAGGGAGCCGCCTTCACGGAGTTGCTGCTGGAGGTCTTTCGTCTGCATGGTCTGCTGCTGGAAGCGGGCGCTCGCCTGACCTCCCCGCTGGGCCTCACCAGCGCCCGCTGGCAGGTGCTGGGCGTAGTGGAACATGGTCCTGTCACCGTGTCCGAGATTGGCCGGGTCATGGGACTGGCCCGGCAGAGCGTGCAGCAGCAGACCGACGCGCTGGAACGGGAAGGTTTTCTGACCTATATGGACAATCCCAGGCACCGCCGCGCCCGGTTGGTACAGCTCACGGAGAAAGGAAGGGAGGTCGCCGCGAGCCTCATTCCGGCCCAGGCGCAGTGGGCCAACCACATCGGCCAGGTCTCTCCCCCCGAAGCCCTCCGCGCGGCGCTGGAGACGCTCCGGGTGCTGAGTGAACGTCTGGAACAGGACACCCTGCCAGCGACCTGATGCCTACAGGAGAAACACCTATGCACATCACCCAGTCGGCCATTTCGCTGAACGTGCCGGACGTTCACGCCTCCGCCGAGTTCCTGAAACGGCACTTCGGCTTCGTGCAGGAGATGGAGTATGAAGGCGTGGCGTCCCTGAAGCGGGGCGATGCGGGCTTCAACCTGATTTTCCTCCAGACGGGCCTGTCCACCTTCAAGCCGCCCCACATCGCCGGCAGCGCCGGGCAGGGGCTATTGGTGGTGTTTGTGGTGGACGACATCGACACCGAGTACGCGCGCTTGCAGGCAGAAGGCGTGCGCGTGGTCACCCCGATCGAGACAGAGCCGTGGGGCGAGCGGTACTTTCAGGTCTCGGACCCCAACGGCGTGATTGTGCAACTGGTGCAGTGGGTCACGGTGCCGGAGGGCGTGGAAGAGGCCAGACAGCCCTGAACTGCGCCGGGTCATTGGCCGTTCAGGCCGCCTCCGGCTCCTTCTTCTTCCTCCCCCTTCTCGTCCTTAGCGCCTTTTCGCTTTCCAGCATCCGCTTCAGCGCGGCCTCGGCGCGGGTCAGGCCCTCCAGTTCGGGTTCGGTGCGGCCCGCGCGGGGTTCATAGTCGTCGAGCACCTTGCCTTCCTGATACCGGTCGAAGATGACCGGGCAGATGTAGCTGCCGCGCGTGACGGCGGGCGTGTTGCCCAGGTCGTCCGCGACGAACTTGACGCATTCCACCAGCGTCTTGCGGGCGGCCCGCTCGGACTCGGGCGCGCCCGCCTCGGCCAGGAACTCGGCGGCGACCAGCGTGCCACCCCAGGTGCGGAAGTCCTTGGCGGTGAAGGGGCCGATCACCTCGCGCAGGTAGGCGTTCAGGTCGGCGGCGCGGACACGGGTCCGCTCGCCGTCATCCACGCTCTGAAACAGCCAGGGGCCGGGCAGTTCGAGCAGCCGCTCGATGTTGGTCGCCAGCGTGCGGTTCCGCACCGTCTTTTCCTGAAGGATGGAGTGTTTGCCCCGGAACTTGAAGGTGATGTCCTGCCCCGACACCTTCACGTGTCGCTGGCGCAGGGTGGAGAGGCCGTAGGTCTTGTGCGCCCGCGCATAGGTGTCGCTGCCCACCCGGAAGTGCGCGACGTGCAGCAGCCGCGTCATCACCGCCAGCACCTTGCGCCGGGGCAGCCCCGACAGCCGCAGGTCGGCGGCGGTCACGGCGCGCAGGGTGGGCAGGGCGTCGGCAAAACGCGCCAGCCGCTGCCACTTCTTCAGCGCCCCCGCCTGCACGAAGTCGGAGTGGTAGCGGTACTGGAGGCGGCCAGCGGCGTCGCGGCCAAACGCCTGCAACTCGGCGTCGGAGTCGGGCGAGACGTACACGCCCTCATAGGCGGGCGGCACGGCCAGCGAGGCGATGCGGGCGAGGCCCTCCTCATCGGTGTACTCCTCGCCATCCGGCCAGAAGTAGCGGAACTCCTCGGGCTTGCTGCCCTCACGGTGCAGGTACTCGTCTTGCAGGAGGTCGGTGCGGCCCGCCATCACGCCACCTCCGGCTCGGCGGGAAGCTGCCAGTCGATGGGCGTCTCGCCCGCCTCCTCCAGCGCCGCATTCACCCGGCTGAAGGGCCGCGTACCCATGAACTTCGTCACGCTGAGGGGACTGGGATGGGCGGATTCGATGATGACGTGCTGCGGATTCGTGACCAGCCGGGCCTTCTTGCGGGCATACGCGCCCCACAGCACGAACACCACCCGCTCGGGCTTGTCGTTCACGGCGCGGATGATGGCGTCGGTGAACTGTTCCCAACCCTTGCCCGCGTGGCTGTTCGCCTCGCCCTGGCGGACCGTCAGCACCGCATTGAGCAGCAGCACGCCCTGCCGCGCCCAGGACACCAGGGAGCCATGCTTCGGCGGCCTGAAGCCCACATCCTCGCGCAGTTCCTTATAGATGTTCTGGAGGCTGGGCGGCAGGCGCACGCCGGGCCGCACGCTGAAGCTGAGGCCGTACGCCTGCCCCGCCCCGTGGTAGGGGTCCTGGCCCAGAATCAGTACCTTGACGTTCTCGTACGGCGTCAGCCGCAGGGCACTGAACATGTCCTCCGGCGCGGGAAACACCGGCCCCGCCTCCCGCTCACGCTGCACGAAGGCCCACAGGTCGCGGAAATAAGGCTGGCTCGTCTCTCCCTTCAGCACCTCGTCCCAGCCGCCGGGGAGGTGGACGGGCGGCGCGGTGTCGGTGCCGGGGGGCGGATTGAACAGGGGGGCAGGGTCGCTCATGGGCTGCCTCCCAGTCTCCCGCGCCGGGCGGGTCGGGGCATGGGCGGCTCAAGGAACGCTCAAGCTGGAGGAGGTTATGGGCTATGAGCGGTGAGCTATGAACCGGCACCCGGAAGCCTCAGCTTTGGCGGGGGCAGTCTTTTTCATAGCTCAAAGCTCACGGCTCATGACCCCGTCTACACCCCCAGCCGCCCCGCCGACGCCTTCTCTACCGGCGTCCCGTTCGCGCCGTCGAAAGCGTCGATTTCCTCGATGAAGCGGTCGAAGAGGTAGCGGCTGTCGTGGGGGCCGGGGCTGGCCTCCGGGTGGTACTGCACCGAGAAGACCGGGTAGCGGCTGTGGGCCATGCCTTCCAGCGTCTGATCGTTGAGGTTGACGTGGGTGGCGACAAAGGCACCGTTGGGGATGGAGTCGATGTCCACCGCGTAGCCATGGTTCTGCGAGGTGATTTCCACGTTGCCGGTCAGCAGGTTCTTGACCGGCTGGTTGCCACCGCGGTGCCCGAACTTCATCTTGAAGGTCTGGCCGCCCGCCGCCAGGCCCAGAATCTGGTGCCCCAGGCAGATGCCGAAGGTGGGCAGCAGGCCCATCAGCTCCCAGGCGGTCTTGTGGGCGTACTCCAGGGGGGCGGGGTCGCCTGGGCCATTGCTGAGAAAGAGGCCGTGCGGCTGGAGGGCCATGATCTGCGCCGGGGTGGTGTGCGCCGGAACCACGATGGGTTCGATGCCCACTTCCGACAGCCGCTCGATGATGGTGTGCTTGATGCCGAAATCCATCAGCACCACGCGCTTGCCGTGCCGCAGGGTCGGGAAGGCGTAGGGCAGCGGCGTCGTGACCTCGCGGGTCATGTCGTGCCCGTCGATGTCCTGGTGGTCGCGGGCACGCTGCACGTAGACCTGTTCCTCGGCGGGCGTGAACTCGCCGTAGGGGTCTTCCGGGTGGGTGTAGGAGCGGTGGGCGATGACGCCCTTGACCACGCCGCCCGTCCGCAGCCGCCGCACCAGCGCGCGCGTGTCGATGCCCTGGATGCTCACCACGCCGTACTGCTGCATGAACGCTTCCAGCGACTGCTGCGCGCGGTGGTTGGAGTAGTCGCCGGAGAATTCGCGGCTGATGAAGCCCCGCACATACGGCTTGTTGCTCTCCATGTCGTAGATCGCCACGCCGTAGTTGCCCACGTGCGGATACGTGATCGTCACGATCTGCCCGTTGTAGCTGGGGTCGGTCATGATCTCCTGGTAGCCGGTCATGGACGTGTTGAACACGACCTCCCCGACCGTCTCGCCGCGGTGCCCGAAGGCGTAGCCGCGATACACCGTGCCGTCTTCCAGCGCCAGAATCGCGCGTTCTTTTCTGATCATAGGGGGACCTCCATTCGCGCCTCACGGGACGCGTTTTATGGCGTGAGGCGGCCAGCAGCCAGCCACCAGCAGCCAGCATAAGGGACTTAGGCTGAGGCATGCGTGACTACCGACAGTTTGTGGTGTAGCAAAAGGCCCACGCACTGACACTCAACGTCTATGCCCTCACACGAGCCTTCCCACCTGAGGAGCGGTTTGGGCTGAGCAGCCAGTTGCGGCGCGCCGCGCTTTCTGTTCCCTCCAACATCGCTGAAGGTGCTGGAAGAGCCAGTGATACGGACTTTGCCCGATTTCTGGAGATAGCAGGTGGCTCCGCGAACGAGGCGGAATACCAGCTTCTGCTGGCGCGCGACCTCGGCTACATTCCGGAGCCGGAATATCAGGCCGTTGCTGACCAACTGAGCGAGGTTCGCCGCCTGCTGTCCGGCTTTCGTCGCAAACTCAAGCCCTAGGGCGGCGCTCCGTTGCGTTGCCGCGCGTCTTGGGCGTCCACTCCACTGCGCGCCGCCCTTTTTGCGCTTCTCGCTTCGCTCGGAGAGGTTGCCAAAAAACGGCAACCTTTCTGCGCCCCGCCCTAGCTGGCGTCTGGAAGCTGGCTGCCGGCCGCCCCTCACCCCAGCTCCTTCAACATCGCAATCTCGTTGCAGTTCTCAAAGAACGCGCAGCGCTGGCACTCGCTCCACACCTTCGGGTGAAGGTTCGTCTTGTCGATGCGCACGAAGCCGCACTTCTCGAAGAAGCCCTGCTGGTAGGTCCAGGCGAAGAGGGCGGGGAGGTCGATGTCCCGCGCCTCGCGCTCGCAGGCCTCGACGAGCTGCTTGCCCAGCCCGCGCCCCTGCATGTTGGGGTGAATGGCGAGGCCGCGCACCTCCGCCAGGTCGGGGGCGAGCATATGCAGGCCGCAGACGCCCGCCAGCCCCCCCGGTTTCCCCTCGTGCGCCTGGGCAATCACGAGGTGAAAATCGCGGATGGTTTCGGCCAGCAACGCCTTGGAGCGCACCAGCATCAGCCCCCGCGCCGCCCAATAGCCGATCAGCTCATGGACGGCGTCGATGTCGGAGAGGCGCGCCTTACGGGTATGCAGCGGGGCCTGCGGATGCAGGTCGGGAACAGCGATGGAATCGAGGGCGAGGAGGGTCATGGGTGACCCCCGTGCGCGGTGCGCGGTACGCGGGATGCGGGGAGTTCAACGACCGCGCACCGCGCACCGCGTCCCGCCTCCCCCCCTACGCCCGGCTGACGTTCTGGTCCAGCGGCCGCATCCAGGTGGTTCCACCGGGGCGCTCGCTGCGGGTCCGGTAGGCGCGAATCTGGGGGGCGTCGGGCAGTTCGCCCATCACCACGGCGAGGGGCACCTGCTGAAAGCCGAAGTTGCCCCAGTCGCCGCCACGGCTGAACATGTAGATGGCGCGGTCGCCGCGGCCCTGGGCGTAGTTCACAGCACTCATCACCAGGCGGCGGCCCAGGCCACCCCCGCGCGCCGAGGGCACAATCGCCGCGCCGCGCAGCAGGGACGCGCCGTCCCCATGCTCCAGGCCGATGGCTCCCACCGGCTGCCCGCCCCGCTCCATCACCCAGTAGGTGGTGCTGGGGGCCAGCGCTTCCTCGGTGTCCAGCCCGGCGTCGTGAAAGACGCGGGTCACGGTGTCCTTGTCCTGGGGACCAGCGAGGCGAATCTGAACGTTCGAATCGGTCATGGGTATGCCCTCCGGGTTCGGTCGTGCCGTCGCCCCCACGGACAACCGGCACGGCTGGATTTTGAGTGCGCGCAGCATAGCGCAAGCTGGCGCGGGAGGAGGTCAGAACCAGGTCAGGCACCGCCCCGGCCCTCCCCGAAGACGGGCAGCTCACGCTTCCAGGCCTGCTCGTCGGCAATCCAGCCCCTCAGCACCCCGCTTTTCACCTGCGGAGCCTCGGGCAGCGCGGCGGCGATTTCCTCCGCGCTCGCGGGCACGAAGCCGAAGCGCTTCCAGTAGTCCCCCGCTTCCTGGCTGAACAGGTACACGGTGCGGTCGCCGCGCAGCGTGGCGTGGGTCAGGGCGCTCTGCACCAGCGCGCGGCCCAGGCGCTGCGAGCGGGCCTCGGGCACCACGGCCGCCGAGCGGATCAGCGAGGCCCCCTCGCTATGCTCCAGGCCGATGCAGCCGCCCGGCACGCCGTCGAGTTCGGCGATCCAGTAGGTGCTGCCCTGCGGCGTCACGCTGGAGGTGTGCAGCCCGCAGCGCGTCAGCAGGTCGAGGATGGTGGGAAAGTCGGCGGGCGCGGCCTGGCGCAGCTTGACGTGCATGGTGTTGATAGGCACTGGGGTCAGGGTCATGTCGGGGCCTCCTGGAAGGGGTGAGGGTCAGGTGGAGTCAGGGAGGGTGAACTGTTCGGGCCTCCGTCGTCGCTCCGCCTCCCGCGCGGCCTCCTTCAGGAAGAAACGCAGGCCGGCCCCCGCCGAGGCATCGGTGTTCCAGCGCGGAATGACGTGCAGGTGAACGTGGGGGATGTGCGCCCCGCCCGCCGGGAAGACGTTCCAGCCCACCGTGTACCCGTCGGGCCGCACGACAGCGTCGAGGTGCGCCCTCACCTCGGCAAGCAGGGCGTGGGTAGCGGCGGCTTCTTCGGGCGTGAGGTCGAAGACGGTGGTGCAGGGGCGCTTGGTGACGATGATGCCGGAGAAAGGCAGACCCTCGGCGTACTGCGGTTGCAGCTGGCTGTAGACGCAGAGGTCGTTCTGAATGGTCCAGCCTTCCCCGCCCAGGCGGCCCGCCGCATCCGGCACGAGGGGATTCTCGTTCGGGTGCGCCAGAAAGGAGCGCCATTCCTCCTCCCGCTTCTGCAAGAGAGTGCCGTCCAGGTTCACCGTCACCTTCACGAGAGCGCCGCCTTCGCCGCCTCCACCTGCTCGCGCACCCGCTCGGGGGCCGTGCCGCCGTAGCTCCGGCGTGCCCTCACGCTTTCCTCGACAGTGAGGGCGCGGGCGACTTCCGCAGTCAGCAGCGGGTGAGCGGCCTGCACCTCCTCGTCGGTCAGGTCCCAGAGTTGCCGCCCGGTACGGCTAGCAAGGCCCACCAGCCCGCCGACCACCTCGTGCGCCTCGCGGAAGGGCACCCCCGCGCGGGCGAGGAAGTCCGCGAGGTCGGTCGCGGTGGAAAAGCCCCGCGCCGCCGCCGCCTTCGTGGCCGCCGCGTGCCAGACCGTCTTCGGCAGCATGTCGGCATAGAGCCGCAGCACGATGGAGAGGGTGTCGTAACTGTCGAATACGCCCTCCTTGTCCTCCTGAAGGTCCTTGTTGTAGGCCAGCGGCGTGCCCTTCACGACCGTCAGCAGGCCCATCAGGTTGCCGAAGACGCGGCCCGCCTTGCCGCGCGCGAGTTCGGACACGTCGGGATTCTTCTTCTGCGGCATGATGCTGGAGCCGGTGGTGTGCGAGTCGGGCAGCGTCAGGAAGCCGAACTCGAAGGTGGAGTACAGGATCAGTTCTTCCGACAGGCGCGAGAGGTGCGCGGCCAGGATGGCGCAGGCGGAGAGGAACTCCAGCGCGAAATCCCGGCTGCCCACCCCGTCGAGGCTGTTGGCGGTGGGGCGCGCGAAGCCGAGAGCCTCGGCGGTGGCGTGCCGGTCAAGCGGCCAGGGCGTGCCTGCCAGCGCCGAGCTGCCCAGCGGCGACTCGTCCATGCGCTCGGCGGCGTCGCGGAAGCGGCCCTCGTCGCGCTCCAGCATGGCGGCGTAGGCCATGCACCAGTGGCTCAGCAGGATAGGCTGAGCCACCTGAAGGTGCGTGTAGCCGGGGAGGATAACTGGCTCGCCCCCGTCCGAGGTGAGGTGCTTTTCCGCTTCCGCCACCATCACCGCCCGCAGCGCCCGCGTCTGCTGCGCCAGGTCAAGCGCGGCCTCCTTGGTGAAGAGTCGAAAGTCTACGGCCACCTGGTCGTTGCGGCTGCGGGCGGTGTGGAGCTTGCCCGCCACCGGGCCGATGCGGTCGCGCAGGGCGGCTTCCACGTTCATGTGAACGTCCTCGCGGTCCAGCCGCCACTCGAACTCGCCCGCTCGGATGTCGGCCAGGATGCCCCGCAGCCCCGCCTGAATCTGCGCGACCTCCTCCGCCGTCAGGATGCCCACCTGCCCCAGCATTGCCACGTGCGCCAGAGAACCGCGAATGTCCTGCTCCGCGAGGCGCTGGTCGAAGGGAACAGAGGCGTTGAACAGCTCGACCAGGCCATCGGTGGCTTCGGCAAAACGGCCGCCCCAGAGTTTCTTTTGTTGGGTTGTGTTGGTCATGTTGTCCTTTGGGGAGCATTCAGCCATCAGCGGTCAGCTCTTGGCTTTGGCTTCAGCATCCGCCCTGCTGAAAGCTGACGGCTGAGAGCTGACCGCTTTCACCAGCACCGCTGGCGGGGGACTGCTCGGGTTGGCGTGGGCGTACACGGCGGCCGGGTCCACCCGGTATCCCAGACGTTCGTAGAAGGGAAGGACTTCCAGGTTGTACTGGCTGACGGCCAGCAGCACGCGGGCGTAGCCGTCACGGGCCGCGACCTCCTCCACCGCCCGCACCAGCGCCGCGCCGATGCCCTGGCCGCGCGCTTCCGGGCGGGTGGCAAGCTTGTTGAGGGTCAGCGTGTCCGGGCCGTCGGGCCGCCAGCCCACGCAACCGACCGCCTCCCCACCCTGCCAGGCCAGAAAGCCTCCCCCCTGCTCCAGGCTCCAGGCCACGTCCTCCACGCGCGTGCGGCTCCAACTGCTGTGTGGGTCCATGCCCGCCGTCATCATCACGGCGTGAAAGGCGGGGGCGTCGGCGGGCACAGCGGGGTGGAGGGTGAAGCCACTGGAGGAAGTCAACAGATCCCCTCCGGCAAAAGCAGTTCCATTTCGGAACTG
The DNA here is from genome assembly GCF_039545055.1 of Deinococcus carri. Lineage (NCBI taxonomy): Bacteria > Thermotogati > Deinococcota > Deinococci > Deinococcales > Deinococcaceae > Deinococcus > Deinococcus carri. The sequence goes on along the minus strand of NZ_BAABRP010000006.1, from coordinate 52,112 downwards.
GCACGAAAGCCTAACCCTTCGTAGATGGGGCGTCCGGCTTCGCTGGCGTGCAGGGAGACGATGTTCACACCCCGACTGGCGCACCGGGTCAGCAAGGTCTGCACCAGCACCCACGCCAGCCCCTGACCCCGATGCTGCGGCTGAACGTAAACGTTGAGCAGGTATGCCCGCGTCTGCTCGGCGGTATCGGGATTGGGCGGCCAGTCGCGCCACAAGAGGCCTGCCCCCGCCACAATGTCCGCTCCGGCGTGCATCAGGACACCTTCGTACAGGCCCACCTGCAACATGCGGCGATGCCAGCCCAGAGCTGTGGCGCTCACCGCCTCAACCTTGTGCACCTCCTTGCCCATGTCCGCGAACATCGCATCACGCTGGGCCTGGATGGTTTCAGCGTCGTCAGGGAGGGCGGTGCGGAGGGTATATCCGGCGGGCAGCTTCACTTGCGGCGTCACGGTCAGACCGTCTCGACTTCCTTCTGCCGCCCCGCCTTCGCGTCCACCCGCGCCTGCACGCGCATCCGCAGGGCATTAAGCTTGATAAAGGCCCCGGCGTCGTGCTGGTTGTAGTCGCCACCCGCCTCGAAGCTCACCAGGTCCTTGTCGTACAGGCTACGCTCGGCCTTGCGGCCCACCAGGGTGCAGTTGCCCTTGTAGAGCTTCAGGCGGGCGGTACCGGTGACGGCCTGCGCCACATGGTCGATGTAGACCTGCAAGGCCTCGCGCTCGGGGGCGAACCAGAAGCCGTTGTAGACCAGTTCGGCGTACTTGGGGGCCAGGGCGTCGCGCTGGTGCAGCACCTCGCGGTCGAGGGTCAGGCTCTCGACGGCGCGGCGGGCGTGGTACAGCAGCGTGCCGCCGGGCGTCTCGTACACGCCGCGCGACTTCATGCCCACGAAGCGGTTTTCCACCAGGTCGATGCGGCCCACGCCGTTGCGCCCACCAATTTCATTGGCCTTTTCCAGCAGGGCGGCGGGACTGAGGCGCTCGCCGTTGATGGCGACTGGGTCACCGTTCTCGAACTCGACCTCCACGTACTCGGGCTGGTCAGGGGCTTCCTCGGGGCTGACGGTCAGCTTGAACATGTGGGCGGGCGGCTCGGCCCAGGGGTCTTCGAGGATGCCGCCCTCGTAGGAGATGTGCAGCAGGTTCGCGTCGGTGGACCAGGGGTCCTTCTTGGTGGTGGGCACCGGGATGCCGTGTTCGTGGGCAAACGCTTCGAGGTCCGCGCGGCCCTGGAAGTCCCAGTCACGCCATGGGGCCACGGTCACGATGTCGGGCTGGAGCGCATAGGCCGTCATCTCGAAGCGCACCTGGTCGTTGCCCTTGCCGGTCGCGCCGTGGGACACCGCCACCGCGCCTTCCTTCCCGGCAATCTCGACCATCTTCTTGGCAATCAGCGGCCGGGCGATGGAGGTGCCCAGCAGGTAGTAGCCCTCATACAGCGCGGCGGAGCGGAACATGGGGAACACGTAGTCGCGCACGAACTCCTCGCGCAGGTCGAGCGCGTAGGCGGCGACTGCCCCGGTGTTCAGCGCCTTGACGCGCGCTTCTTCCACCTCGTCGCCCTGGCCGAGGTCGGCGGTAAAGGCCACCACGTCGTAGTTTCGCTCGGTCTGGAGCCACTTCAGGATGATGGAGGTATCGAGGCCGCCGCTGTAGGCGAGCACAATCTTCTGCCGGTCCTGGGGCTGTGGGTTCTGAGGGTTCATGTCCTGCTGTTCGTTCGCCATGCTGCATTCTCTCCGGTTTCTGGGGGGAGGGTCCGGCACAACCAGCCGCTCCCGGCGTGAAGCACCCGGCCTTTCCATCGAGGAAGGCCAGGGCGTCAGCGTCGGGAGGTCAGGGTCGGCATTGCTGTATGGATATACGCTCTTTACGTATAGCTATGCAGAGGGTAGCAGGCGTGCCGGGCGGGGTCAAGGGCGGCGGGCCAGCAAAATCCCCGACCACGCGGGCCGGGGAAGGAACGGGACCGGAAGAAAGGGTTCAGCGAATCCGGTAGTCCAGACCGATGCGGGCACCTGCACCCACACCGACGCCCCCACCCGAGCCGATGCCGACGCGCACCCCCGCATTCCCCTCGACAAAGACGCTGAAGGGACCAGCCACGTTGTAACGCAGGCCCAGCAGGCCGTGGGGGTACAGCTGCACGCCGGTGCTGTTGCCCAGCGACACGCCCGCGCCCAGGCCCAGGCCGTAGTAGGGGGCCAGCCCGCCCAGGCTCTGGCCGCTGATGTCGTTCAGGTAGGCCACCTCGCCACCCACGCCGACAGAGCCGCCGCGGAACAGGTTGAGCGCGTTGATGCTGTAGCGCATGGCCGAGGTGCCCGTGAGGTCCGTCTGGTAGTACAGACCGCCGTCGGTCCCGAGGTACCCGCCGACCGAGGCAGCAGAGGCGGAGGAAACGGCCGTCAGGGCCACGAGTCCAAGCAGGGCGTTCTTCATGGGGCGAGCATAAACAACCGGGGAAAGCGGAAACAGGACTGTTCCTTTACGGCTTGCCCGTCTCTCTTTAAGGTTTCATTCATGTGAGGCCGGGGAGCGGCAGAACCTTTCCAGCCGCGCCAGGGCCTCTTCCAGTTCCCCGGCGGACTTGCAGAACGCCAGGCGCAGCAACCCTGGGGGAAGTGCCTGACTCGGTGCGAACGCCTCTCCCGGAATCACGGCCACGCCCGCCTGCTCCACCAGCACTTCCGCCTCCCAGCCGGGACGGCGGGCCATCAGGAAGTAGGTGCCACCGGGGAGAAAGACTTCGGCCCCCAGGTCACGCAGCCCGCGCGCCAGCAGGTGCAGCCGCGCCGCGTAGCCCTCCCGCAGGCCCTCGTAGAAGCCGCTCTGCCGTGCCAGGGGGAGGGCGGCCGCGACCGCCACCTGAAACGGCGTGGGAGCGCAGAAGGAGGCGAGCTGCCGCAGCGCCGCCACCGGCCCTGCCTGCCCCGGCGGGCACGCCACCCACCCCACGCGCCAGCCTGTCGCCTCCAGCCGCTTGCCCGCGCTGCCCACTGTGAAGGTCCGCTCGGGCGCGAGCGCGCGCAGGCTGGTGGGCCGCTCCTCGAAATACAGCTCGTCGTACACCTCGTCCGAGATCAGCCACAGGTCATGCTGGCGGGCCAGGGTGACCACGGCCTCCAGCTCCTCCCGCGTCAGGACCCGCCCGGTGGGATTGTGCGGGCTGTTGAGCAGCAGCGCCCGCGTGCGGGGGGTGACGGCGGCGCGCAGTTCGTCCAGGTCCAGGGTCCAACCGCCCTCCGCGGTGAGGCGCAGGGGCACCGTGACCGGCGTCGCGCCCGCCAGCCGGGCCTGCGGGAGGTAGATGTCGAAGACGGGTTCGAGCATCAGCACCTCGTCGTCGGGACCGTAGAGCGCCTGCGCGAGGAGGCCCATCGCCTCGGTCGCGCCCGTCGTGACCACGATGTCCGCGCCGTCCACCCCCAGGTCGGCCCCCAGCGCGTCCCGCAGCGCGGGCAGACCGGCCGGGGGCGCGTACTGGTCCGCCGTGCCGACCGCCCGCCGCGCCGCCTCCAGCAGAAAGGCGGGGGGAGCGCCCGACGGGAAGCCCTGCCCCAGGTTGACCGCGCCGTGCTGCGCGGCCAGGCGGCTCATGCGGGCGAACACACTCTCCTGGGATGACCGGGCACGGGGCAAGAGGTCTGGCATGGGGGCAGTCTGGCCGCAGCGGTAGCCCAGTCCGGGAGGGCAGGTTAGGCAGGCGGGCGATTGACCCTTCTCCTCCGCGCACCCGCCCAGCAGCGCCAGCGCGATCCAGCCGTTGGCGGGGCACAGGCGCCTTATCCTCTCCCGCGTGCCTCCCTTCCTGCGCGGCCTGACGCTGGGCCTCACGCTCATCGTCGCCATCGGGCCGCAGAATGCCTTCGTGCTGCGGCAGGGGCTGGCGCGGCGACACGCGGGGCTGGCCGCGCTGGTCTGCTCGCTGGCGGATACGCTGCTGATCATCTGCGGCGTGCTGGGCGTGGGGGCGCTGCTCGCGCGCAACCCGGCCCTGACGACGCTGGGAACGCTGGCAGGGGCGGCCTTTCTGCTGGGGTACGGGTGGCGGTCCTTTCAGGCGGCGCGGCGGCCCGTCACACTGGAGGCCGGGGGGCAAAGCGTCACCACGCCCCGCGCCATCGTCGCCACCGCGGCGGCCTTCAGCCTCCTGAACCCGCACGCGCTGCTCGATACCGTCGTGCTGCTGGGCGGGGCCAGCGCGGGCCTGGGCGGAAGCGGCCGCTACGCCTTTCTGGCGGGAACAGTTCTCGCCTCGTGGGTCTGGTTCTTCGGCCTGGCCCTCCTCGCGGGCCGCCTCGCGCCGCTGATGCGCTCGCCCCGCGCCTGGCAGGTGCTGGACGTGCTGGTGGGCCTGACGATGTGGGCGGTGGCGGCGGGGCTGGTGCTGGGGCTGAGGCGGCCCTGACACTCTCCCTTCCCCTCCGGCCGGGGAACATCAGCGGGGCAGGCTCAGACCGGACCGCTGCTCCAGTTTCCAATTCGTCTGCATAACCTTGCAGACCGCCGTCACGTTCCCTGTCCTCCGGCGTGCTAGGCTCAGGACTCGGAATGCCCAAGCGTACCGACCTCCAGACGATCCTTATCCTCGGCAGCGGCCCCATCCAGATCGGGCAGGCGGCCGAGTTCGACTATTCGGGCACGCAGGCCCTCAAGGCGCTGAAAAAGGAGGGGTACCGCGTCGTGCTGGTCAACAGCAACCCGGCGACGATCATGACCGACCCCGACCTCGCCGACGCCACGTACCTGGAACCCCTCACGCCCGAGTTCGTGCGCCGCGTGATTGAAAAAGAACGTCCCGACGCCCTGCTGCCCACCCTGGGCGGCCAGACCGCGCTGAACCTGGCGATGGAACTCAACGCGAACGGCACGCTGAAGGAGTTCGGCGTGGAACTGATCGGCGCGAACGCCGAAGCCATCCACAAGGGCGAAGACCGCGAGGCCTTCCAGGCCGCCATGAAGAAGATCGGCGTGGAGACGGCGCGCGGCCAGATGGTCCACTCCATGGAAGAGGCGGTCGAGTACCAGAAGGAAATCGGCCTGCCCATCGTCATCCGGCCCTCGTTTACCCTCGGCGGCACGGGCGGCGGCATCGCGCACACCTACGAGGAGTTCCTGACCATCACCGAGGGCGGCCTGCGCGACAGCCCGGTGACGAGCGTGCTGCTCGAAGAGAGCATCCTGGGCTGGAAGGAATACGAGCTGGAAGTGATGCGCGACCACGCCGACACGGTGGTCATCATCACGAGCATCGAGAACTTCGACCCGATGGGCGTGCATACCGGCGACTCCATCACCGTGGCCCCCGCGCAGACCCTCAGCGACGTGGAATATCAGCGTCTGCGCGACCAGAGCCTGGCGATTATCCGCGAGATTGGCGTGGATACGGGCGGCAGCAACATCCAGTTTGCGGTGAACCCGGAAAACGGGCGCGTCATCGTGATCGAGATGAACCCGCGCGTGAGCCGCTCCTCGGCGCTGGCGAGCAAGGCGACGGGCTTCCCGATCGCCAAGATTGCCGCGCTGCTCGCGGTGGGCTACCACCTCGACGAGCTGACGAACGACATCACCCGCTCCACGCCCGCCTCCTTCGAGCCGAGCATCGACTACGTGGTGACCAAGATTCCGCGCTTCGCCTTCGAGAAGTTCCCCGGCACGCCCGACGCGCTGGGCACCCAGATGCGCTCGGTGGGCGAGGTGATGGCGATTGGCCGCACCTTCAAGGAAAGCCTGCAAAAGGCGCTGCGCTCCACCGAGTCGGACGTGCGCGGGGCATTTGCGGCGATGAGCGACGAGGAACTGCGCGGCCTGCTGTACGGTAACCCCCGCCGCATCGAGGCCACCATCGAACTGCTGCGCCGGGGCGAGGGCGTGCAGGCGCTGCACGAGGCGACGAACATCGACCCCTGGTTCCTGTCCCAGCTTCAGGAAATCGTGGACGCCGAGAAGGAAATCACCGAACTCGGCCCGATTGGGGAGTGGAAGTACGAAATCTGGCGCGAGGTCAAGCGGCTGGGCTTCAGTGACGCGCGCATAGGCGAACTGGTGGGCCTGAGCGAGTTGGAAGTGCGCGAACTGCGCAAGGCCGCCCGCGCCACGCCCGTCTACAAGACGGTGGACACCTGCGCCGCCGAGTTCGAGGCGTACACGCCCTACCACTACTCGACCTACGAGTGGGAGGACGAGGTCAGCGAGACCGAGAAGCCCAAGGTGGTCATCCTGGGCAGCGGCCCCAACCGCATCGGCCAGGGCGTGGAGTTCGACTACGCCACGGTTCATGCCGTCTGGGCGCTTCAGGAAGCCGGGTACGAGACCATCATGGTGAACTCGAACCCCGAGACGGTCAGCACCGACTACGACACCGCCGACCGCCTGTACTTCGAGCCGCTGACGTTCGAGGACGTGATGAACATCGTCGAGCACGAGAAGCCGGTGGGCGTCATCGTGCAACTGGGCGGGCAGACGCCGCTGAAGCTGGCGAAGCGGCTGGCGGATGCGGGCGCGCCCATCATCGGCACCTCTCCCGAGACGATTCACGAGGCGGAGGACCGCGCCTCCTTCAACGCCCTGTGCGAGCGCCTGGGCCTGCCCCAGCCGAAGGGGAAAGTGGCCGAAACGCCTGAGCAGGCCGTGCGCCTCGCCGCCGAACTGGGCTTCCCCCTGATGGCCCGCCCCTCCTACGTGCTGGGGGGCCGCGCGATGCGGACGGTGCGGAGCATGGAGGAACTGACCACCTACCTGGACGAGGTGTATGCCGCCGTGGAAGGGCAGCCCAGCATCTTGCTCGACCAGTTTCTGGAACGGGCGCTGGAGCTGGACGTGGACACGCTCTGCGACGGGGAGACCGCCGTGGTGGCGGGCATCATGGAACACGTGGAGGCCGCCGGGGTCCACTCGGGTGACAGCGCGTGCATCCTGCCCCCGGTGAGCCTCTCGCCCGAACTGCTGGAGCGGGTGAAGGCCGACACGGAACGCCTCGCGCTGGAACTGGGCGTGAAGGGTCTGATGAACGTGCAGTGGGCCGTGAAGGACGGCGTGGCGTACATCCTCGAAGCGAACCCGCGCGCCAGCCGCACGGTGCCCTTTGTCAGCAAGGCGGTGAACCATCCGCTCGCCAAGAGCGCCGCGCGCATCGCCGTGGGGCAGACACTGGCGCAAATCGGCTTCACCGAGACGCCCACGCCGGGGATGTACTCGGTCAAGGAAGTCCACCTGCCCTTCCTGAAGTTCAAGGGGGTCTCCCCCATCCTCGGCCCGGAGATGAAAAGCACGGGCGAGAGCATGGGCATCGACGCCGACCCGTATCTGGCCTTCTTCCGCGCGCAGATTGGGGCCAAGAGCAACCTGCCGCGCGAAGGCACGGCGCTCCTCCTCGGTGACGGGCTGGACGAGGTGGCAGCCACTCTGGAAGGCGCAGGCCTGAAGGTCATCCGCGAGCAGAACCGCGACCAGCTTCCCGACCTCCTCATCGACGTGACCGGCTCGCCCCTCCTCCGCCTGGCCCTGGAACGCGGCAAGCCCATCGTCAGCACCCACGAAGGCGCGGAGTGGACGGCGAAGGCGATAGCGGCGGCGCAGGGGGAAGAGTTGGGGGTCAGGAGTTTGCAGGAGTGGGTGGGGTAAACCTGCAAACCTTCTTGCTACCCCCTTCCTCTCGTGCTATTCATGGTGAAATACGTTGTACAGGGGGGAACATGCTTGAGTGCATCTACTGTGGGACAGAAAATCAAGACAAAAATAACTTTTGTCGAAATTGTCGAAGTCAGATAAGATGCCTCGAATGTAAGGAGACGCTTGAGAGCAATGTTGATATGTGTCTTTCCTGCGGTATCGATCTCCCTTCCCCCAAAACAGATAGACAACAGAATAACACCTACGAGTTAGATGAGGAGAACAACGAAAAGACTGGTAGATCTAAGAGAAGAATTAGAATTAGCTTCTCCAATTCAGCCCTACAAAGTGTTGCTCCTGCATTTTCCGGCCTTCTGGGTGGAATGGCGTCACAAGGCAGGCCCTCACACAACAACCCGCGCCGAGTATTTCAAACGGCACCACCAACTACCAAGGTTCTAGAAGCGCATTCCTACATAGAGTCTGTCTCATCAGAAGTAAACGAAGGACAGAAACAGCCAATTCTTGGGATTAACTCACCTTCGCTTCTATGTTTTGAACTGGATGATGATAATAAGTTATTCACAACTATAGATGATTTTAAAGGCAAAAGGCAGAGTGAGCAACAAAGGAGGTTCATATTCTTTTATATTTTAGACCATCAGGTAGCGTTTCAAGAAATGCCCAGTGATGAAACGATTATTCAAGCAGCAGAAAAGAGTGGTTTCTATGACAAAAATAACTTTAAAACGTATATAAAGCAAGTCAAAAATGATTACTTTGTTGAGGCGGGAAGCTTATTGAAGCCTAAGGACAAAGCTCACTCATTTCTTGACTCCGTTGACAAGGAGCTTCAAGACCCTCTTGTAGTAGGCGCGTCAATGACACCAAGCAAAAAGCCGCCGGCCCGAAAGCGTGCGGGAGGCGCGGCCTTTGGCGAAGCAGAGAAGCAGAAGGTGCGTGAGTTATTAGATAAATATCCAGTGATATCTCAACTTAATTCTCGCGAATTCAGCCATAACGACTTATCAGCAATCGCTCTTTACCTTCTTAGAACTTTTGAGGGTATGCCAGATGTTAACATACGTGTTTTGTACGGACTTTTAAGCGCAACGCGTGGCTACAGTAGTGAGTTTAAGAGGTACAGTGAAGCTCTGAAGCGCTCTAAAGCCAATCATATCCATCAAAAATCTGACGGCACTGTATCTTTACTTCCCGAGGGAGAGCAGTTCGTTCAAAAGATTCTTCGGGAGAAGGATATCCAGATATAGATGGATATTTCTAGGGAAAAAGTGGTTAATTCCCTCAAACCTGCTGTGCCTCAGATTCTATCAGAGGCTTTGATTGACGAATACATAAGTATCAAAAGGTCTTTTAGGCTTGGGCACTTTTCACCCACAGAACTTGCGGGCGGAAGATTTGGAGAAGTTTTAGTAAGGATATTCGAACACCTACGCACAGGCACCTACACCCCTTTAGGAACACATTTAACTACCACAAACTCCGTTATTAATGCCTTTGAAAGCGATGGCACCCAAGAAGAATTCTTCAGATTCTTCACAACCAAAGCATGTCGAATATTAATGGGCGTACGCAATAAAAGAAACGTCGCGCATCTAGCTAATAACATTGATCCTAACTTTCAGGACTCTCTATTGGTTATGGAGTTAGCTACTTGGATTTTTAGTGAAATGATAAGATCTTATTCTAATTTATCAATTTCCGAGTCGTCTAATCTAATTGCAAGCATTAACTATCAGCATATACCAATTATAGAGGAAATCGGTGGGTTTCCAAAAATTCTCAGAACCGATCTGAGCTACAGAGATAAAACCCTTCTGTTACTGTACGCGAAGTATCCTCAATGGGTTGACGATAAGGACTTAAAAAAATGGACTGGTTATTCCAATGCAACTAGATTTAGAACGGACTTTCTTGAGCCATTGTCAAGAGACGCGCTAACACACCGCCAAGGAAACCAATCTCTGCTAACTTCAAAGGGCATAGCTGAAGTTGAGAGAAGTATAGAGCTTAAGTCGTTTTAAAGTCCTAGATCTTTTCTCCACGCCCTAGTACAGACCGCAGCGACAGACGGTGGGGTGGGCTAGGAGGGGTGAAGAGCAGATGTTTTCCTACTCTCCCGCCCCTGCCGCAGCAGAAGCTGAAAGGCGGGCACTGCGTGGCGAGGGTGGGGTGTGGAACTACCCTGGCCTCAGGCTGAAGGTCATGAACTGAACTGTCTAGCAAACGCTACAACAGCGGGGGCGGACCGCCTCTGCCGTCTACCCCCGCACCTAGTTGAAATGAGTCCTGAAAGTTAGCTGCCCGAACCGGTCATGGCCCCGCTGCCCACCCGCGAGAGCAGGACGACGGTAAAGCCGTTGGTTTCCCAGACCCGCACCTCAACGCGCTGACCGTTCCGCTCGAAGGTCAGGGCCTGCCCTTGCGTCAGGCCGGTGCCTGTCGCGCTGCTGGACATACCTGCCGTGCCTGCGGTCCCGATCGTGCTGGAAGCGCCCGTGGTGCTGGTCGTGGTGGTCCCTGCGGTTCCAGTGGTCCCGATCGTACCCGTCGTTCCGGTCGCGGCAGTGCTCGTGTCGGTGCTTCCTGTACCCGTCGTCCCGGTTCCGGTTGTGTCGCTGGCCGCTGTACCCGTCGTGCTCGTATCCGTGCTGCCGGTTCCCGTTCCCGTCGTTCCAGTACCCGTTGTCCCGCTGGTGCCTGTGCCGGTGGTCCCGGTTCCCGTCGCAGTGCCGGTCGTGCCGGTCGTTCCGGTGGTGCCCGTCGTGCCACTGGTTCCGGTCGCGGCGGTACTCGTATCCGTCGTACCGGTTCCCGTGCCGCCGGTGGTGGTCCCTGCGGCGCTCGTATCCGTGCTCCCGGTGCCGGTCGTACCTGTACCTGCCGCTGCCGTTCCACTGGTGCTCGTGTCGGTCGTGCCCGTGCCCGGAGCGGTGCCGGTGGTGCCCGTCGTCCCGGTCGCAGCGGTACTCGTGCCGGTGGTTCCTGCCGTTCCGGTGGCTGTTGTACTCGTGTCCGTCGTACCAGTGGTGGCCGTCCCAGTGGCCCCGGTTGTGCCAGCACTGGGGGCGGAGGCGTCACTGGCGGTGAAGCCCCCGGCGGTCAGCGCCTGGGCGTACCCCTGAAGGGCGTCGGCCACGGAACCGCGGTAGATGACCCCGACACCGGTAAGCGTCCTGAAACTCCGGATGGGCGTGGCCCCTGGCAGGTAGGGCAGCGTCAGGTCGCCCGAGGGCAGCGTGAGGGTGGTCTGCGCGGGCAGAGATGGCGTCCCTGTCTGACCCGTCTGGGCCAGGGCCGGTCCCAGGCTGAGGAACAGGGCAGCGGTGAGCAGGGTGCGGCGTGCCAGAGTCGTCATGCGTCAACCTCCCGAGTGTGAATGCATCTCGCAGAACCGAGGAGCATGGAGCTTTTCCTCAGGCTCAGGGTAGGCACCCAGCATGTGAAGGTTCGGTTACTCCTGCCAGCCTTTACGGGGTACTTCTTTCACTTCTCACATGGTTTGGCTGCTGTGGGCCAGAAGGTTGGTGGGCTGTTCAGGGCCACGCCCAAGTTGCAGCTCTGCCCAGCGAGCGGAACGGCATGGCAGTCTGCCGGTAGCCTGTTACTCGCCTGGGTTTTCCTCCAGCCAGCCCAGTGCCGCTTCCACGATGTTCTCCGGCACCATATGCGGCCCAGCAAACTCCAGGTACGTCACGTCGTACCCGGCCTGCCGCAGCCGGGGCACGATGACGCGGCTACAGCGGTCGATGGGCAGCACGCGGTCGCCCTCGCCGTGCGAGATGAAGATGCGGGGTGCGCCGACCTGCCCGGCGGGAACCAGGAAGCCGGGCGAGAAGGCCAGCAGGTGCGTGAAGAGGTCACCGTTGCCCACCCCCAGCGAGAGCGCGTAGGAGGCCCCGTCGGAAAAGCCTTCCAACACGATGCGGGCCGGGTCCACCGGATACCGCTCGAAGACGAGGGCGAGGGCCTGCTCGATAAAGGCCACGTCGGGACCGTAGTCGCCGTGAATCACGTCCCAGGTGGAGGAGCGCGACTCGGGCGCGAGGAGCAGCAGGCCATGCGCGTCGGCATGGGGCAGCAGGGGAGCCAGCCCGTGCTGTGCGTTGCCACCCGCTCCGTGCAGCATCACGACCAGGGGCAGGGGGTGGGTCAGCTCCGTATCTGGCACGTACAGCAGGCCGTCCCGCCGCCCGCCGAACTCGAGGTGTCGCAGGCCGCGCTCGCCCGGCATCTGCCCCGGTGGCCCCAGGGGGCGGGGCCGCGCGGTCAGGCGACCTCCCCTTCCTTCTGTGCGTCTTCCTGTCATGGCTGCACCCCTCGTTTCCCCATTCTCCGGCGTCGGGGCCAGGCGATGGGCCGGGGCCGGATAAAGGCCGGCTTGACAGGCCGCACACCTCCCCCCCGCGGCTCTCCCCTACCCTCGGAGCATGACCGACAACCGCAACAATGGCAGCGACACCGGCAACGAGGCCGAGCAGATGCAGGAGGGCTACATCAAGCAGCAGGAGCGCTGGCAGGAGACGGGTATCACCGGCGCGGGCGGGGCAGGACAGACAGGCACCCCTGGCAACGAGGAAACGGGCGCAGCCATCCCGGACGGTGACGACCAGGTGTCTCCCCCCCCGATCCCCGACGATCAGCACACGCCGGGGCGCTGAACGTCAAAACGGAGAGGGCCGCACGCGGACTGGTGCGGCCCTCTTCTCTTTACTTCTGCCCCTCGAACAGCCCCCGGTACTCGCTGTACCCTTCTTCCTCCAGCCGCTCCAGCGGGACAAAGCGCAGCGCCGCCGAGTTGATGCAGTAGCGCAGGCCGCCCTGCTCCTGCGGGCCGTCGGGGAAGACGTGGCCGAGGTGCGAGTCGGCCTGACCGGAACGGACCTCCGTACGGGCGTAGCCGATCTTGTAGTCGGTGTTCTCGGTGAGGGTCACGTCCGGAATGGGCCGGGTGAAGCTGGGCCAGCCGCAGCCCGCGTCGTACTTGTCGCGGGAGCTGAACAGCGGTTCGCCGGACACCACGTCCACGTAGATGCCGGACTGGTCGTGATCCCAGTACTCGCCGGTAAAGGCGCGTTCGGTGCCCTCGTGCTGGGTCACGCGGTACTGCTCGGGCGTCAGCTTCTGGCGCAGTTCGGCGTCGCTGGGCTTGACGAAGCTGCCTCTGCTGGAATCGGTGGTCATACGGCGAGTGTAGGCCCGCTTCCTAAACTGAAGGTATGCGAACGCTGAAGCTGGCGCTGGCGGTTGGGCTGCTCCTGACCGTCGGGACGGTGCAGGCAGGTGGCGCGGGAGGAAGCGGTGTGGGAGGAAGCACAGGGGCCTCCTGGTGTCCCTTCGGCCTGCCCCGCCTCTTTCCTGAACGGCCCGCTTGGCTGGGCGCACCGGCTCCGGCCTCGGCGGGAGCCTTGCGCCCCCTGCGGCTGAGCGTGCGGGGCGGGCAGGCGGGGGCTTTCGTGGGGCTGCTGGACCAGTTCCCGAACGGGTCGGACGCGCCGGCCGGAACGCTGGGGCCGGGGCAGATGCGGAGCTTTACTCTGTCCTCGCGGAGGCGCACCGTGCTGTTCGCGGTGGCGGAGGGCGGCAGGCATGACCGTGCCTTTCGCTGGCCGGCCGGGCAGACACCCGCGGCCGTGACCGTTACCCTCTCGCCGGCCGGCATGCGGCTGAGTGTGCCCGCCTTCCCCCTGGCCTGCCATGAGGGACCGCCTTCCTGACCGCCATTCTACAGACCGTCCACCTTGCTTTACTTTCCAAAGTAGTTTAGAATAAACGAATGACCCTCTTCACTCCTTCCTCCCCGGAGCGGCTGCGCGTGGACATCTGGTCGGACATCGCCTGCCCGTGGTGCTACATCGGCAAGCGGCGGTTCGAGCAGGCGCTCGCTACCTTTCCGCAACGTGAGCAGGTGGAGGTCGTGTGGCACGCCTTCGAGCTGGACCCCTCGGCCCCCGCGCAGGGTCCGCTGTCCGTCCGCGACGGGCTGGCCCGCAAGTACGGGCGCACGCCGGAGCAGGCGCAGGAGATGCTGGATCACATGACCGGCGTGGCCGCGCAGGAGGGCCTGGACTACCACTTCGAGCGCCTGCGACCCACCAACACCTTCCAGGCGCACCAGCTGATTCAGCTCGCGGCCGAACAGGGCCTGGCCGACGCGGTGGAAGAACGCCTCTTCGCGGCCTACCTGACCCAGGGTGAGCTGCTGGGCGACCCGGAGGCGCTGGTGCGCCTGGGGACCGAGGCGGGCCTGGCTGCGGAAGAGGTGCGGGCGGCCCTCGAAAGCGGCCGGTACGCCCAGGCCGTGCGGCAGGACGAGGCGCAGGCGCAGGCCCTCGGCATCAGCGGCGTGCCCTTCTTCGTGCTGGGCGGCAAGTACGGCGTGAGCGGGGCGCAGCCCGCCGAGGTGCTGCGCGGGGCACTGGAGCAGGTCTGGAATGAAACGCACCCCGCCCCCCTGACCCTGCTGGGCGGGGCCACCCCGGCGGAAGGCTGCGAGGACGGGCAGTGCGCGGTGCCCCAGCCGGACACGGCGGACACGCGGGGCTGAAGTCCCCTTCCGGCCACAACGACGCCGCCCCACTGCACTTCCAGTGGGGCGGCGTTCTCCTCTTCTGGCCTACGCCCCGCCGACCGCCAGGGCGTTCACCCGCACGTCGGGGGCACCCGCGCCGTAGTCCGTCCAGTGGACCTCGCTGCCGGCGGCCTCGATGCCGGCGAGCAGGTCCAGGATGTTCCCGGCGACGGTGAAGACTTCGAGGGGGTGCGCGACCTCGCCCTCTTCCAGCCAGAAGCCCTGGGCTTCCAGACTGAAGTCGCCGGTGATGGGGTTCGCGCCCGCGTGGCCGCCCGACACATCGGTGAGGCGCAGCCCGGTCAGGCCCGGCGCGAGGGCAGGGCCGTCCGTCTGCCCGGCCTGCATGAAGAGGTTGCTGGGGCCGACGCCGACCGTGCCCTGGATGCCGTGGCGGTCGGCGTGCCCGGTGCTGCCAGTCCCGGCGCGGGCGGCGGTGGCGGCGTTGTGCAGGAAGGCGGTCAGGGTGCCGGCCGCGATCAGGGTGAGGGGCACGCTGGGGCAGCCCTCGGCGTCAAAGGCCCGCGAGTTCAGGCCGCGCGGCAGGGTGGGGTCGTCCACCAGCGTGACCAGGGGGGAGGCGACCTGTTCTCCCAGGCGGCCCGCCAGCGGACTCTTGCCCTCCTCCACCATCTTGCCGCTGAACATCGGGCTGAAGAGCATCAGCAGTTGCGCGAGGCACTCGCCAGTGATGACGGCCGGGAAGGTGCCGCTGGGGGCCGGTTTCGCGCCCAGCAGGGCCGCCGCCTTTTCCACGGCCGAGAGGGCGGTGCGGGTGGGGTCGAGTTCGGTGAACTCGCGGGTAAACTGCCAGTCGCCCTGCATCTTGTTCTGCCCGGCCTCCGACACCAGCGGGTAGGCGTACTGCATGGCGTAGAGTTGCCGTTCCTCGCGCCCCAGCCCCGCGCTGTTCCCGACGAGGCGCTGGAGGTCGCCGTCCTGGTAGCCGCCGTAGGGCACGCTTACCACGCGGGGGTCGGCCTCGCGCGCCACCCGGTCGAGGTTGAGCGCCACCTGCACCTTCTGCTCCACCGTCACGCCGCTGAGGCCCTCGCCGTACAGGTCGAGGGCGGGGGGCGGCGGCCAGTCGTGCAGGGCCGCCGCCGGTTCCGGCTGGACCAGCTCGGCGTTCTCGACGGCACTGTCCAGCGCGCGGTCCAGCGCCGGCCGGGAGAGGTTCTCGGTGAAGCTGTAGCCCCACGCCCCCCGCACCAGCGCCCGCAGGCCCACGCCCTGCCGGGTGGACAGCTTGAACTCGCTCACCTCGCCGCCATAGGCCTTGACGCTGGTCGCGGTGCCCCGTTCGCCGTACACCTCCAGCGTCACGCCCTGCGTGCGGGCACGCTCCAGCAGGTAGGCCTGGGCCTCCGCGAGGCTGAGTTGCGGTTCACTCTGTGCGGTCATGTCTGGACCTCCGGGACGTGGGTGGCGGGCGGCGGGTTGCGGGGGCTGGAAAGGCCAACCTTCCCCCGACCTCTGGACTTCTCGACCCCTTGACCCCTCCTCATGCGCGGCCCCCCACGGTGATCTCGGAAATCAGGATGTGCGGCTGGCCCACGTCGGTCGGCAGGGAGCCGGACACGCTGCCGCACATGCCCTGCCCCAGCGAGAGGTCGCCCGCCACCCCCACGATGTTCAGGAGGTCCTGCGCGCCGTTGCCCACCAGCGAGGCTCCCCGCAGCGGTTCGGCAATCTCGCCATTGCGGATCATGTACGCCTCCTGCACCGCGAAGTTGTAGTCGCCGGTGCCGGGGGTCACGCTGCCGCCGCCCATCTTGCGGGCATAGATGCCGTGCGCCACGCCCGAAATCAGGCTCTGCGGCGTCTCCCGGCCGTTGTCGATAAAGGTTGAGCGCATCCGGCTGGCGGGCGCGTAGGTGTAGTTCTGACGCCTGCCGCTGCCGGTGCGTTTGTGGCCGGTCTTGAGTTCGCCCACCCGGTCCACCATGAAGGACTTCAGCACGCCCTGCTCGATCAGCACGGTGCGCTCGCCGGGCATGCCCTCGTCGTCCACGGTCACCATGCCCCAGGAGCCGGGGAGGGTGCCGTCGTCGATGGCGGTGACGGATTCGTGGGCAATCCGCTCACCCATCCGGTCGGCAAAGACGCTGGCGCTCTTCTCGACGGCGGTCGTTTCCAGGATGTGCCCGCAGGCCTCGTGGAAGATGACGCCGCCGAACTCGTTGCCGATCACCACCGGGAGTTTGCCCGCGGGCGCGTACCCGGCGTGCAGCATGGCGTTGGCGATACGTGCCGCCTCCGCGCCTATCTGCTCGGGCGGCACCGTCTCGAAGAACTCCAGGCCCTGCCCCGCGCCCGGCCCGTAATAGCCCGTCTCGCGCAGCGTGCCGTCCTGGGCGATGGCGCTGACGGTCATCCGGGTCCAGACCCGCTCGTCTTCCGCCCACACCCCCTCGGAGTTGGCGATCAGGACACGCTGCATCCGGTCGAGGTAGTTCACGTCCACCGTCTTCACGAAGCCGGCCCCCGCCGCGCCGCCGTGCGCCCGCCTCATCAGGGCCAGCTTCTCGCGCACCCCCGTCTGGCGGGGATGCTCGCGGGCCACGTACAGGGGCCGGGCTTCAAGGCGGCGGAAATCCAGGCCGCCCGTCCCCTCGCGGCCCACCTCGCCCGCCCCGCCGCGGGCGCGGGCCACCTG
This sequence comes from Deinococcus carri, assembly GCF_039545055.1. Classification (NCBI taxonomy): domain Bacteria; kingdom Thermotogati; phylum Deinococcota; class Deinococci; order Deinococcales; family Deinococcaceae; genus Deinococcus; species Deinococcus carri. The sequence continues at coordinate 35,245 of NZ_BAABRP010000006.1, read as the reverse complement.
GCCGGCCAGGTCGCGCAGGCCCTGCGGGGTCACGTCGTTGGTGTAGGCATAGACCACGCGGGTGCCGTACAGCAGCCGCAGCCCCGCCCCGAACAGGTTGCCGCCCCCGGCGTCCTTGACCTCGCCCTGGTGCAGCCGCAGCGTGGTGGACACGGTGTCCTCGGCAAACAGTTCCGCGAAGTCGGCCCCGCCCGTGCGGGCAAGGGACAGGACCTCGGCGGCCAGCGTTTCATTCAGCATGGATGGGCCTTTCTGCGGCCATCCCGGCGGGCGAGAAGCCCTGGGGAGGGGTGCCGCCACCCCGCATGGGCCGGGGCTGGGGAAAAACGGTGCCCTTACTGTGGCGCAGAGTGCTTTCAAAGGAAAGGGGGCAGGCGGAGAAAGAGGGCGGCGGGCAGGGGGGGTAGGCCATTTCGCAGAGGGGCGCGGCTGCCGCTGGCCTGCCCCCGCCTGGGGGAGGCCGCGCCGGAACCGCTATCCTGGCCGGGAATGTCGCAGCCCCCTCCCTCCGAGCAAGCCACTGCCGATCAGGACGCCGCACGCGAGATTTTTGCCGGAACGGGCGAGATGAGCGCGCGGATGCGGGCCTTCGACTGGTCCAGGACGCCGCTCGGCTCGCCGGACACCTGGCCCCAGAGCCTCAAAACCACCGTCCGCATCATGCTCACCTCGCGCTTTGCGATGTGGATGCTGTGGGGAGACGGCCTCACCTTCTTCTACAACGACGCCTACCGCCCCACGCTGGGCGTGAAGGACGCCTGGGCGCTGGGCAGCCCGTCGGATCAGGTCTGGGCCGAGATCTGGAAGGACATCTGGCCGCGCATCGAGCATGTGCTGAACACCGGCGAGGCCACCTGGGACCAGGGGCTGCAACTGTTCCTGGAACGCAGCGGCTACCCGGAGGAGACGTACCACACCTTCTCCTACAGCCCGCTGGCCGGGGACAGCGGCCACGTGACCGGGATGCTGTGCGTGGTCACCGAGGAAAGCGAGCGGGTGGTGGGCGAGCGGCGGCTCCGCGTGCTGCGCGACCTGGCCGCCCGGACCGGCGCGGCCCGCACGCCGGACGAGGTGCTGGCCGCCACCCGCGCCTGTCTGGAGGCCGACGCCCACGACCTGCCCTTCGCGCTGGTGTACCTGCCGGGAGAGGACGGCACCCTGCGGCTGGCCGAGGCGGCGGGCCTCTCCCGCGAGCTGGCGGACACGGTCGGGGCTGCGCCCTGGCCGTTCCCCGAGGTCCTGGGCGACCTGACCCCCCGCGTGATCGACCTCGCGGCCCGGCCCGGCCTGCCGGGTGGCCCCTGGGACCGCCCGCCCACGCAGGCGCTGGTGCTGCCGCTGGCGCAGACCGGGCAGGCGCGCGCGGCGGGGGTGGTCGTCGCGGCCCTGAACCCCTACCGCCCGCTGGACGAGGACTACCGCGGCTTCCTGGGCCTGTTCGTGGGGCAGGTCGCGGCGGCCCTCGCCAACGCCAACGCCTACGAGGAGGAACGGCGGCGGGCCGAGGCGCTCGCGGAACTCGACCGCGCCAAGACGGCCTTTTTCGCCAACGCCAGCCACGAACTCCGCACGCCGCTGACGCTGATGCTGGGGCCGCTCGAAGACCTGCTGACCGGGGACGCGGGGCCGCTGACAGGGGCGCAGCGGGACGTGCTGGACATGGCGCACCGCAACAGCCTGCGCCTGCTGCGGCTGGTCAATACCCTGCTGGACTTCTCGCGCCTGGAGGCCGGGCGCGCCCAGGCCAGCTACGTGCCCACCGACCTCGCCACGGTCACGGCGGACCTGGCGAGCAGCTTCCGCTCGGCGATGGACCGCGCGGGGCTGCGCTACGCGGTCGAGGTGTCGCCCCTGCCCGAACCCGTCTACGTGGACCCGGAACTGTGGGAGAAGGTGGTGCTCAACCTCCTTTCCAACGCCTTCAAGTTCACGCTGTCCGGCGAGGTTGCCGTGACGCTGGACGCCGAGGGCCGCGAGGCCGTGCTGCGGGTGCGCGACAGCGGCGTGGGCATCCCGGCGGCGGAGGTGCCCCGGCTCTTCGAGCGCTTCCACCGCGTGGAGGGTCAGCAGGGCCGCTCCTTCGAGGGCACCGGCATCGGGCTGGCGCTGGTCAGGGAAATCGTGGAGCTGCACGGCGGGCGGGTGGAGGCCCAGAGCGCGCCGGGCGAGGGGACCACCTTCACCGTGCGGCTGCCGCTGGGGCGGGCGCACCTGGCCCAGGAGCGTATCGGGGCCGAGCGCCCCCTGTCCTCCACCGCCGTGGGTGCCCTGCCCTACGTCGAGGAGGCGCTGCGCTGGCTGCCAGGGCAGGCGGACAGCCCGGTGCGGGCGAAACCGGACAGCCTCCCCCAGCCCGGCGAGCGCGGCCAGGTGCTGCTGGTGGACGACAACGCCGACCTGCGCGACTACATCGCCCGCCTGCTCGCGCCGGGCCATGACGTGCGGGTGGTGCCCGACGGGCAGGCGGCGCTGGAGGCCATCCGGGAGAGCCTCCCCGACCTCGTGATCACCGACGTGATGATGCCCCGGCTGGGCGGCTTCGGCCTGCTGCGGGCGCTGCGGGAAGACCCCCGCACGCGCGAACTGCCGGTGATCATGCTCTCGGCCCGCGCGGGCGAGGAGGCGCGGGTGCAGGGGCTGGAAGCGGGCGCGGACGACTACCTGGTCAAGCCCTTCAGCGCCCGCGAGCTGCTGGCGAAGGTGGGCGCGAACCTGGCCCTGTCGAAGATGCGGCGGGGGGCGCTGGCGCGCGAGCAGGCCTACTCTGCCGAGCTGGAGGCGCGGGTGGCCGAGCGTGCCCGTGAGGTGATGCAGTGGCGCGACCGCTACGAGGTGGCGGTGCGGGGGGCCGGGGCGCTGATCTTCGACTGGGACCCGGCCACGGACGGCCTGCTGTACGCGGGCGCGGTCGAGCACATCACCGGCTACCGCGCGGACGAGTTGGAGGGCCGCCTGGAAGACTGGACCCAGCGGCTGATTCACCCCGAGGACCGCGCCGCCTTTGCGGCCGAGATCGAGCGGGTGCTGGCGACGGGCGAGGCCTTCCGGCTCGGCTTCCGGGTGGTCCGCAAGGACGGCACGGTGCTGGACGTGGAGGACGACGGCTACTTCACCCGCGGCGAGGAAGGCGAGGTGCAGCACATGGTCGGCTTCGTGCGGGACGTGACCGCGCGCAAGCGGGCCGAGGTGGCCCTGCGCCGCGCCAACGAGGAGTTGCAGCGCAGCAACGCCGAGCTGGAGCGCTTCGCGTACATCGCCTCGCACGACCTGCAAGAACCCATCCGCACGGTCGGATCGTTCGCGGGCCTGCTGGGCCGCCGCTATGGGGACGTGCTCGACGAGCGTGGGCAGCAGTACCTGCACACGGTGGAGCTGGGCGCGCTGCGGATGAAGACGCTGGTGGACGATCTGCTGGTGTTCTCGCGCCTGAACACGACCCATCCGCCCCTCCAGCCGCTGGACGTGAATGTGCCCGTGCAGGAGGCGCTGGAGCGGCTGGACGTGACCCTGCGGGAGACGGGCGCGCAGGTGCTCGCCGCGGACCTGCCCGCGGTGCAGGGCGACCCCTCGCGGCTGGTGCAGCTTTTCCAGAACCTGATCGCCAACGCCGTGAAGTTCCGCCGCGAGGACGTGCCCCCCCGCGTGACCATCGCGGCCGTCCGCGAGGGCGAGATGCAGCACTTCACCGTCAGCGACAACGGCATCGGCATCGAGGAAGCGTACTTCGGGCGCATCTTCGAGATGTTCCAGCGCCTGTATGGCCGCGACCGCTACGAGGGCAGCGGTCTGGGTCTCGCCATCTGCCAGAAGATCGTGGTCCAGCACGGCGGGCAGATGTGGGTGCAGAGCACGCCGGGCGAGGGCAGCACCTTTCACTTCACCCTGCGCGCGGTGCCCGCTTGAACGGGGAGGCCGGGGGCCTGCGGGCCGAAGTCCTGATTGCCGAGGACAACCCGGCCGACATCGAGCTGGTGCTGGCCGCGGTGGAGGACTGCGGGCTGCCGCACCGCCTGCACTTCGTGCGCGACGGCGTGGAGGCCCTGGCCTTCCTGCGCGGCGGGCCGCCCCGGCTGCTGATCCTCGACCTCAACATGCCGCGCCTGGGCGGGCTGGAGGTGCTGGCGGCGCTGCGGGCGGAGGGCCTCACGGTGCCCACCGTGATCTTTACCAGCTCCGGCGACGCGGGCGACCGCCAGCGCGCGCTCGATCTGGGGGCCGCCGCCTACCTGCTCAAGCCCGTGAAGTTCAGCGAGTTCTGCCGGGCCGTCACCGGGCTGCTGGAGGAGCATCTGCCGCCCGGCTGAGGCGGCGCTCCACCTCCGGCCAGTCCTCCCGCGTCACCGAGTACATGACCGTATCGCGCAGGGTGCCGTCGGGCCGGCGCATGTGCCGCCGCAGCACGCCCTCGCGCACCGCGCCCAGCCCCTCGATGGCCCGCTGACTGCGCGCATTGAGAAGGTCGGTCTTGAGCTGCACGCGCTCCATCCCCAGCGGCCCGAAGGCGTGCGCCAGCAGCAGCCGTTTCATGCGGCGGTTGACGCCCGAGCCGTGCCAGCGCGGGTGCAGCCAGGTCCACCCGATTTCCAGGCCGCTGTGCGGGGCGCGAATGTCGCCGTAGCGCGTGCTGCCTGCCACCTCGCCGCCCACCTCCACCACGAAGGGCAGCTGGTCGGGGGCGTCCAGCGCGGCCTGGTAGTACGCCGCCTGGTCGGGGGCCGTGCCCATCAGCCGCAGCTCGTCCGCGCAGGTCTGGGCCAGCGCGCACAGGGCGGGAATATCGGCGGCGGTCAGGGGCCGCAGGGTCAGGTCGCCGTCTGTCAGGGTGAGGTTGTGCCGCATGGCGCAGTGTGGCATGGCGGTGTGGCATGAGAACAGAATCACCGGAACGCGCTACGCTGGGGACGTGAAGGAAGGCGAGCAGCAGGCACGGCGGGAACGCTGGACGGTGGACGGGATCGAGGACGGCCCGCGGGGCCGCGTGGCGCGGGTGGAACGGGAAGACGGCCGCACCTTCGACCTGCCGCTGCACGCCCTGCCCGAGGGTGTGCGCGAGGGCGACGTGCTGGCGGTGCAGGAAGGCCCCGACGGGGTGCGGGTCTGGCGGCTGCCCGCCGAGACGCTGGCCCGCCGCGAGCAGGCCCAGCGCCGCCTGGACGCCCTGAACGCGGCCCCGCATGACGGCGAGGAGATCGAACTGTGAGCCAGAAGAAGCCTTCCAACCGCCAGGCCTCCCCCCGCAAGACTCCGGCACGCGCCGCGGCGCGCGGCAACGCCAGGCCGCACGGCAAGCCGGGACGCGGCCCCACCCCCTCCGACCTGCTGGGGCTGCTGGTGCTGGCGCTGACCACCGGCCTGGCGGCCTGTGCGGGGGGCGGGCTGTTCGGGGGGGGGGACAAGAAGGGCGGCGAGAAGACCGAGCAGCCCGCCGGGCAGATCACCCTGCGCTTTCTGGACGTGGGGCAGGGCGACGCCGTGCTGGTCCGCAGCCCGGAGGGCAAGACGCTGCTGTACGACGGGGGCCGCAGCACCTCGAAGATGCAGGACTACCTCCAGACCTACGGGGTGGACCGGCTCGACCTGATGGTCGCCAGCCACGCCGACGCCGACCATATCGCCGGTCTGGTGCCCGCCGCGCAGCAGGCCAAGCCCAGGCTCTTCATCAACAATGGCCTGGCGGGAACCACCCAGACCTGGGACCGGCTGGTCACGGCACTGAAGGACGCCGGAACCACCTTCCAGAAGGCGAACAACCAGGTGCTCAACCTGGGCAGCGTGAAGGTCCGGGTCATTGCCCCGCCCCCCGGCATGGGGGACGACCAGAACGACAACAGCGTGGGCCTGCGCATCGAGTTCGGCGATTTCCGCGCCCTGCTGACCGGCGACAGCGAGACGCCCGAGACGGACGGCTGGCTGGCCGGGAACCGCCCCGAGATTCGCGGCCCCTTCCAGGCCTACAAGAGCATCCACCACGGCGCGGCCAACGGCGACCACCAGGCCTGGCTGGCCGCCGTGCGCCCGGAAAACGTGGTGATCAGCGTGGGCGAGAACAACTACGGCCACCCCACCCGGAAGGCGCTGGACCTCTACAAGCAAAACGGCGTCCGCATCTACCGCACCGACCGGCAGGGCACCGTGACCTTTACCGGCAACGCGGACGGGACATACACGGTGACGACCGACCGCTAGTACACCGACAAGCGGTCAAATGGGGTGATTTCTGAATAATGAGGGCCACAGCCTGTACGTTCGCCCCCAGTTTTTTCGGTTGACCATGTACTAAAGCAGTTGTCGTCAAGATGGCGTCATTTTTTGACCCTCTCCCCTTGCGGGAGAGGGCCTTGCGAAGCAAGGGGAGAGGGGTTCTTTTTACGTCAAATGCTCTCGGTGGCAGCAGCGCCACTGTGCCCCGTCTGTTGCGCCTCGTCTGTCAGGCGGCGGCAAGAGGGGCGGGGGTAGCCTGCCGCACGTATGGCTGCTCTTCACGCCTCCTCACCGGTTGCCGGGGCCGACGCCCGAGAGGTCAGACGGTTGCGGGCGCTGCGGCGGTACGCGGTCCTGGACACACCGCCCGAGGCCGCCTTCGACCGCGTCGCCCGGTTGGCCGCCCGTCTGTTTCACGTGCCCATCGCGCTGATTTCCCTCACCGATGCCCACCGGCACTGGTTCAAGGCGTGTGTGGGCCTCGACCTGCGCGAGGTGGGCCGTGACATGTCGTTCTGCTCGTACACCGTGGCCGGGCCTGACGTACTGGTGGTGCCCGATGCCACCCGCGACCCCCGCTTTGCCCACAGCGTGCTGGTGACGGGCACCTCCCACCTGCGCTTCTATGCGGGTGCGCCCCTCCTGTCGCCCGAGGGGGAGGTGCTCGGCACCCTGTGCGTGATGGACACGGTGCCCCGCGCGCCGCTCTCGCCGGAGGAGTGCGACACGCTGCGCGATCTGGCCGCCGGGGTGGTCGCGGAACTGGAACTGCGGCTTGCCCTGAACGAGCGCCGCCGCAGCGAGAGCCTCCGGAGTGCCTTCCTGACCGGGTCCCTCGACGCCGCCGTCATCCTGAACCGGCACGGGCTGGCCGAGGAGTGGAACCTGGCCGCCGAGCAGCTTTTCGGCTATGCGCGGGAGGAGGTGCTGGGCCGCGACATCATCAGGCTGCTTCTTCCGGAGCGCCTGCACGGCACCACCTACGCGGGAGGCATCGCGCGGCACTTCCTCGGCGGGGAGGGACCCGTGCCGGGACGGCGGTTGGAGGTGCGGCTGCGGCGGCGCAGCGGGCAGGAGTTTCCCTGCGAGCTGTCGCTCACCCCGCTCCTGCTGGAGGGCGAGGAGCTGTTCACGGCCTCGCTGCGTGACGTGACGGAACAGAGGGCGGCCCGCGAGGCCCTGATCACCGGCCGCAACCTCCTCCAGGCGGTGGTGGACGGCGTGCCGGAATCCATCTTCGTCAAGGACCCCCAGGGCCGCTACGTGATGATCAACGCCGCCGGGGCCGCGCGCATCGGCCGCCCGGTCGGGGACATCCTGGGCCGGGACGACCGGGCGCTCTTTCCGGCCGTGACGGCCGAGGCGGCGCACCGGCGCGACACGCACGTGCTCACCACCGGCGAGACGGCCAGCTACGAGGTCACCGACCTGCTGCCCGACGGCAGCTACCGCACGTTCCTGTCGAACAAGAGCGTGTACCGCGACAGCCAGGGGCAGATTCAGGGCCTGATCGGGACCGTGCTGGACATCACCGAGCGCAAGCTGGCGGAGGCCACCATCCACCAGCAGAACGAGGTGCTGGCCGCCCTGGTCCGGCAGCGCACCCAGGAGGTCGAGCAGGCGCAACTGGAAGTGCTCGAGCGTCTGGCCCGCGCGGCGGAACTGCGCGACGACAACACCGGGGAGCATGTGCGGCGGGTGGCCCGGACGGCCGCGGGCCTGGCCCGGCGGCTGGGCCTGGCCGAGGACGAGGTCCGGCTGATCGAGCGGGCCGCGCCCCTGCACGACGTGGGCAAGATCGGCGTGCCCGACGCCGTTCTCCTGAAGCCTGGCCGCCTGACCCCCGAGGAGTTCCGGCTGGTCCAGGCCCACACGGAGCTGGGAGCCAGCCTGCTGGCGGGCGACTCGTCCCGGCTGGTCTCGGCGGCCTGCGAGATCGCGCTGACCCACCACGAGCGCTGGGACGGCCGGGGGTATCCGCTGGGGCTGGCCGGGGAGGCCATTCCCCTGAGCGGGCGCATCGTGGCCGTCGCGGACGTGCTGGACGCCCTCACCAGCGAGCGGCCCTACAAACCGGCCTGGACGCGGGCGGAGGCGCTCCAGGAAATCCGGGCACAGGCGGACGCGCAGTTCGACCCGGCGGTCGTGGCCGCCCTGGAAGCCCTGCTCCAGGAAGAGGAGGAGGAGGGGGACGGGGAACCTGGTCGGCCACCCTGCGGCTCCCCGCCCTCCTGCTAAACTTCGCCTCTGATGTTCGGACCCACTCGACCCCGCAGCCAGCCGCAGCCGGGGCACCTCTATGACGTGGCCGTGGTCGGCGCGGGCCTCGCGGGCACCGAGCTGGCCTGGCGGCTCGCGCGGGCCGGGCGCGACGTGCTGCTGGTGTCCCAGGCCCTCGACCACCTCGGGAACCTGTACCAGCCCGGCGTGGCGGGGGCGGGCTTTCCGCCCGGCAGCATCTTCGGGCAGGTCGCCGCCCGCCTCGCGCCCGACACCGACGGCTGGACCTTTCACCGCCATCTCAAGGCCGAGATCGAGGCGACGGCGGGCATCCACCTGCTGCAAAGCACCGTGACCGAACTGGGCGAGACGGAGGAGCAGGTGACGCTCGCCACCTGGGAGGGACCGCCGCTCCACGCCCGCGCCGCCGTGCTGGCGGTCGGGGCCTTCCTGAAGGGCCGCCTGCTGATAGGCGACACGCTGGAGGAGGCCGGGCGGCTTTCGGAGGTCGCCTACGACTTCCTGGCCGACGACCTGGCCCGCTCGGGCGTGTGGCTGATCGGCGGCGAGCAGACCGCCGCCGGGGTGGAGGGTGCCCCTCCCTACGACGTGCGCTTCCTGACGCCCGCGCCCGCCGAGCTGGACGGCTTTCGCCTCACACGCTTCGGGCGGGTGTACGCGCTGGGCCGCTGCACCCCGGGCGAGCACACCTACGCCTCGGTGCTGACGGACGCCGCACGCCTGGCGGACGAACTGGTGGGCGCGTGATTTACCGTCTCTCGGACTTCCATTTCCCCGACCGCGCCGCGCGCCTGTACCCGGACACCCCGGAGCGGCCCTGGGTGCTGGAGGTGGGCTTCGGGGACGGGCGCTTCTGGCCGCACTTCGCGGCGACCTTTCCCGAGCCTCCCAATTACCTGGGCGTGGAGATCAGCGGCGTCTCGCTGCTCAAGGCCGCTCGAAGGCTGCGGGCGGCGGGCCTGACCAATGCCGTGCTCACCAAGCTGCCCGCCACGCCCCTGATCCGCGAGGTGGTGCCGGAGGGCGCGCTCGACGCCATCGTGGTGAACTTTCCCGACCCCTGGCCCAAGGCGGGGCACACCGAACACCGCCTGCTGCGCGCGCCCTTTTTCCGCCTGGCCGCCAGCCGCCTCAAGCCGGGCGGGGCCGTGCTGCTCACCACCGACCACGACGAGTATTTCGAGTTCGCCTGCCAGGAGGCGGCGGCCAGCGGCGTGATGGCCGCAGAACTCACGGACGCCCCGCCCGCCGCCCTGGAAACCAAATACGCCCGGAAGTGGCGCGACCTGGGCCTGGGGGCCAACCACGCCCGCTTCGTGCCCACCACCCGGCCCCCCGTGCCCCACGGCCCCATCACCCGGTACCCTGACACCCGTTACCCTGATCTGGAGGACTCCCCCGCCGTGCCGCACGCCATCCTGACCCTGCCCGCGACCTTCGACCCCAGCACCTTTCAGAAGCACACCGGGCGCGGCGGACAGACCCGCGAGGACCCGGCGGGGTGGACGGTGGTCCTGCTGGACCTGTACCGCACCCTGGGGCGGGACGCCTGGGTGGTGCTGGCGCACGTCGTGGAGGGCGAACTCACGCAGGAGGTGCTGATCGGCATCACCGGGCGGGAGGACGGCTCGCACCTCGTCCGCCTTGCCCGCTTCGGCGGCCCCATCATCACGCCGGGCGTGAAGGCGGCGGTCGGCGTGGTGACGGGGTGGCTGGAGGCGCAGGGGGCGGCGGTGCGTCACCGGGGGTACTGAGGAGCGGTCAGCTTTCAGCCGTCAGCCTGCCTTCAAACGCCATATGCCACCGGCCTCGCTGCACTTCAGCCACGAACCCCTCAGCGTCATTCTTCCTGCCGTGCGGGCCGCGCTCGCGGAGGCGGGTGAGGTGGCTTTGACCGTGCCGGACCCAGACCTGGGTCTGGGCCTCTATGCCGGGGAAGCCACCGCGCAGGGTCGGCACCGCCCCTGGCAGACCTGGGCGGACCTCGCGGACCTGCTGGGGGCGCACCTGCTGACGCCGCAGCCGGCGGAGGGGGGGCGCGTGACTGTGCGGCTGCGCGCCTATGGGGGGGTACCCGCGCCCGACGCGAACGGGTATGGCCCGGAAGGCGACTGGGCGCGGGTGGACAAGCTGGAGGACCCGGTGTTCCTGTTCACGCTGGTGGAGGCGCTGCGGCGGGTGAACCCCGCACCGGGCGGGCGCGTGCTGGCGCTGGGCGTGAACGCGGGCCGGGAGCTGGAGGCCCTCGCGCTGGCCTTTCCGGGCCGGGCCTTCGAGGTGGTGGGGCTGGATGTGGACGCGGCAGCCCTGGCGGCGGCCCGCGCCCGTCACCCGCAGGCGACCTTTCTCGCGCTGGACGTGACCACCCTGCCCGCCCCCGAACTGGGCCGCTTCGACCTCGTGCTGGCGCTCAGCCTGCTGCAAAGCCCCCGCATCCGGCAGGACGTGCTGCTCGCGGCCCTGCGGCGCGAACACCTGACCGCCACGGGGGGCCTGATTCTGGGCTTTCCGAACGCCCGCTACCGCGACGGCTTCCTGAGCTACGGCGCGCGGCTGCTCAACTTCGCCCGCCCGGACCTCAGCCTGCTGACCGCCGATGTGGCGGCGGCCCGGCGCGGCCTCCAGAAGCACGGCTTCAAGGTGTTCGTGACCGGCAAATACGAGGTGCTGGTGACGGCGATTCCGGCGGGGTCGCCCACCCCGGTCGGCCTGGAACTCTAAACAGCCGAGCGCGTGGCGTGACACACGACAAGGGCCGCGCTGCCCGGCCTCCCCGGCAGCGCGGCCCCACAGGGGTTTAGCCGTTGCTCTGGCCGGTGCCGCCCACGTCCTGAAGGTTCTCGCGCAGTTCGTCCAGCTTCTCCTGCCGATCGAAGTTCTTTTCCAGGCCGTTGGCGTCCACGTCGCCGGTCGCGCCCTGCATGCCTTCCTCTATCACCGTGTTCTGGTCGAGGTCGGGCTGCTCCATGTGTTCGGTGTTGTCCTCGCGCTTGGAATCGGTCATGCCTCATCTTCCCGGCCGCGCGTGAGGCGGGGGAGTGGACCTTCCCCATCTGCCGTTAACCTCCCGGGACGGCAGGTCAGCAAAAAGGCCCCACCGGGGGACCTGTGTTCACCGCCCATGACGCAGCGCTATTTCCGGCTGCCAATCGCCAGCAGCGCCCCGAACAGCGCGAGGTTCTTCATGAAGTGAATCTGCTGGTGTTGGCGCTCCTGCCCCTGCTTGTCCCAGAACGGGTGGCCGATCACCGTGGTGGGCACCAGGCTGACAGCCAGGGCGGTGCTCGCCAGGCGCGGCGCGATGCCCAGGGCCAGCAGCGCGCCCGCACCGACCATGACGGCGCTGTTGGCCTTGACAGCCAGCTCGGGTTCGGGAATCTCCGCGCCCTTGGCCGCCCGCACGATGGGATCGGGGTTTTCGAGGTGGTCGAGGCCGCTTTTGATAAAGATGCTGGAGAGGAGTACCCGTCCGATAAATCCCGTCACGCTCATGCCTGCCTCCTTGGGGTGGGGGAAGTGTACCGCACCGCTCCTCACCCCTGCCGTCCTCACAACTGCCGCTGCAAGTCGCCCAGCAGCGTGCCCACCGCCGCCACACCCGTTGTCAGCAGGTTGACGTACTCGGCGGGGGTGATGGGGCCTTCCTCGGCCCCGCCCTGGACCTCGATCAGCAGGCCCGCCTCGGTGGCGACCACGTTCAGGTCGGCGCGGGCTACCTTGTCCTCGGCGTAGTCGAGGTCCACGCGCAGCTCGCCCCCCACCAGCCCGACGCTGACGGCCCCGACCGCGTGGACGAGGGGCCACTCGCTGAGTTTGCCCGCGTGAATCAGCCGGTCGGCAAAGTCGTGCAGGGCCGCGTACCCGGCCAGGATGCTGGCGACGCGGGTGCCGCCGTCCGCGACCAGCACGTCGCAGTCCACGTAGAGCGTCTGGTTGCGAAAGGGCCGCAGGTCGATGCAGGCCCGCAGCGCCCGGCCCAGCAGGCGCTGAATCTCGTGGCGGCGACCGTTCTGGAGGTTGCGTTCGCGCGCCTGCCGGTCGGTGGTGGCGCGGGGCAGCATGGCGTACTCGGCGGTCAGCCAGCCCTCCTTCTTGCCGCGCATGTGGGGGGCGGGTTTGTCCTCCACGCTCACGGTCGCCAGAATCTCGGTGCGGCCCAGTTTCAGGTGGGCGCTGCCGGGCGCGTGGGGGTTCACGCCGCGCCGCACGCTGAGGGGCCGGGGGGTCAGGGCGTCGCGGCCCGTTCGGGGGGGGAAGGTCATGTGGTCACCTGCTGCACCGTGACATTCTGCCCGCCTTTGCCCGTCAACGTGGCGATGACGGGGCGGGAGGCCTCCGGGTCCCCCGTGACCAGGTAGGTCACCTCGCCTGCCCCACCTTCTGCCCGTAGCAGGCCCGCCCGCTCCAGCACGTTGCGGGTGTGCCGCGCGACCGCCGCCCCGCTGTCCACCAGCGTGAAGGTGTCCCCGAACTCGGCACGGATGCTCGCCGCCAGAAAGGGATAGTGCGTGCAGCCCAGCACCAGTTGATCGGCCCCGGCCTGGGCCAGCGGCGTCAGCGTCTCGCGCAGCACCGCCCGCGCCCGCTCGCCCTCCGCCTGCCCGGCCTCCACCAGCGGCACCAGTTCGGCACTCACGGCGGTCAGCACGCGCACCCCGGCGGGGTCGGCCCACTGGCGGATCACGTCGCGCAGCAGCGTGCCGCGCAGGGTTCCGGGGGTCGCCAGCACGCCCACCACACCCGAGCGGGTGGCGACCACGGCGGGCTTGACGGCGGGCACCAGCCCGATGATGGGCATGTCGGGATACCGCTCGCGCAGGTGGGTCAGGCTGAAGGCGCTGGCCGTGTTGCAGGCCACCACCACGCCCGCCGCCCCGCGCGCGTGCAGCGCCGCCACCGCCCGCGCGGTCAGGTCACGGATTTCGCTGTCGGGCCGCGCCCCGATGGGCACATGCGCCGTGTCGGCCAGGTACAGGAAGTTCTCCTGCGGCATCGCCCGGCGCAACTCCGCCAGCACGCTCAGGCCGCCCACGCCGGAGTCGAACACGCCCAGGGGAGCATCAGGGGTCATCGGGGGCGATGATAGTGCGCGGGAAGCGGTGCGCGGTACGCAGGAAAAATCTTTTCACCGCGTACCGCGCACGGCGTACTGCCTCCCCTCGTCTCCCCTACCCCAGCGCCCCCCGGATCGTCTCGCCCAGCGCCCGGATGCCGGTGTCGATCTGCTCCGGGGTCGCGCTGGAGTAGCTCAGGCGCATGGTGTTGTGGCCGCCGCCCAGCGCGTAGAAGGGGCTGCCGGGCACGAAGGCCACCTTGCGGGCCACCGCCTGCGCGAGCAGGGGCACGGTGTCGATGCTCTCCGGCACCGTCACCCACAGGAACATGCCGCCTTCCGGGGTGGTGAAGCTCACGCCAGCCGGGAAGTGCTCGCGCAGGCGGGCGACCATATCCTGCGCCCGCTCGCCGTAGGCCTTTTTCACCGTCTCGATCTGGCGGGGCAGCACGTCCCCGACCAGCTCGGTGATGATCATCTGGTTCAGGGTAGGCGTGTGCAGGTCCGCGCCCTGCTTGGCCTGGATCAGCTTCTCGATGATGGGCTGCGCGGCCTGCACCCAGGCGTCGCGCAGGCCCGGCACCAGCGTCTTGGAAAAGGAGCTGGAGTAGATGACGTGGCTCTGCTCCGGGCCGCCCGCCAGCTCCAGGCCGAGCTGGTACAGGCTGGGCAGTTCCTCCCCGGTAAAGCGCAGCTGGCCGTAGGGGTCGTCCTCGATCACCAGCACGCCGTACTGCGCGGTCAGCTCCAGCAGGCGGCGGCGGCGTTCCAGGCTCAGGGTGCGCCCGGTGGGGTTCTGGAAGTTGGGGATGGCGTAGAGCAGCTTGGCGGGGGTGGCCCGCAACACCTCCTCCAGCGCGTCCGTGTCAATGCCGTGCTCGTCGGTGGGCAGTTCCACGTAGCGCGGGCCGTAGGGCTGGAAGGATTGCAGCGCGCCCAGGTAGGTGGGGGCTTCCACCAGCACCACGTCGCCCTCGTCGATCAGGATCTTGCCCAGCAGGTCCAGCCCCTGCTGGCTGCCAGTCACGATCTGCACATTGGCGGGGCGGATGCCGTCACGGGCCGCGATCCACTCGCGCAGCGGCAGGTGCCCCTCGGTGGTGGAGTATTGCAGGGCGGCGGGGCCGTAGCGCGTCAGCACGGCGTCGGCCGCGCGGCGCACGTCCTCCAGGGGAAACAGTTCAGGGGCGGGCAGGCCCCCCGCAAACGAGATCACGTCGGGCTGCTGGGTGATCTTGAGAATCTCGCGGATGGCGCTGGCGGTCATGCGCCGTGCCCGGCCCGCCAGCCGCGCCGTGAGGTCCACGGGGGGCAGGTGCGCGGGCGGCGGGAGGGGGGCAGAGCGGCTGGTCATGACCCCATCCTACCCCCGCTTCCCGGCGTCCTGTTCCCTGCGTCGGGGGCAGCTTATACGGATTCCGTCTGTTCCGTTGACAAATCGGAAAAGCGCCGGTTTGCCACCTCCACGCCCGGAACCCGTTTCCCTCCTACTCGCGCTGCTCTGATGGAATCACTGTGTCAACGATTCCATCGGAGGCCGTTTCAGGATAGCCGGGGACGGCCCGCGCCGGGTAAAGTGACCGGGGCAACATCCGACCCGCACCCTCTCAGACCCACTCCCGTTCCAGACCTCAAGGAGGCTTCACCCATGCTCGTCACCGGTAACGACATCCTGATTCCCGCCCGCGCGGGCAAGTACGCCGTCGGCTCGTTCAACACCAACAACATGGAGATCACCCAGGCGATCATCCACACCGCCGAGCGGCTGCGCTCGCCCGTGATGGTGCAGATGAGCGAGGGGGCCATCAAGTACGGCGGGCAGGATCTGGCCGACATCGTGATCGACCTGGCCCAGCGCGCCAGCGTGCCGGTCGCGCTGCACCTCGACCACGGATCCTCCTACGAGTCGGCGCTGCGGGCCATCAAGATGGGCTTTACCTCCGTCATGATCGACGCCTCGCACCACCCCTTCGAGGAAAACGTCCACGAGACGCGCCGGGTGGTCGAGGCCGCGCACGCGATGGGCATCAGCGTGGAGGCCGAACTCGGTCGCCTGGGCGGCATCGAGGAACACGTCGTGGTTGATGAAAAGGACGCCTTCCTGACCGACCCGGAAGAAGCGGTGCAGTTTGTCGAGCAGACCGGCACCGATTACCTCGCCATCGCCATCGGCACCAGCCACGGCGCGTACAAGGGCAAGGGCCGCCCCTTTATCGACCACGCCCGCATCAAGCGCATCAGCGAACTGCTGCCCATCCCGCTGGTCGCCCACGGCTCCAGCGGCGTGCCCGCCGAGATCGTGCAGCGCTTCCGCGACGCGGGCGGCGAGATCGGGGACGCGGCGGGCATCGCCGACGAGGATCTCCAGCAGGCCGCACAGTTCGGCATCGCCAAGGTGAACGTGGACACCGATCTGCGCCTCGCCATGACCACCGCCGTGCGCGAGGTCCTGCAAAAGACCCCCAAGGAATTCGACCCCCGCAAGATCTTCGGCCCCGCCCGTGACCTGATGAGCCAGGTGATCGAGCACAAGCTGCGTGTGCTGGGCAGCGTCGGCAAGGCTTGAGCCAGGTCTGAGCCTTTCCCAGACCCCCGCCCCCTCCCGACAGACAGGTGCCCGCCAGCAGATGACGGGCACCTGATGCTTTTCTCAGGCAGCGTCAGGTGCCCGGCGGGGAATTCTCACCCACCGGACGTATGCTCACGCTCGGCATGAAGGCCCTGCGCGCTCCCCTCCTGACCCTGCTCGCCTTCGGCGGATCGGCGGTGCTGGACACGTCCACCGCGACCACGACCACGGGGGTCGGGAGCCTGCCGGCAGGCTGGCAGGGCAAACTCTCGGCCCTGGTGCCGCTGGCGGGCCAGACGGTGCAGGTGCTGGAAAAGCGCTCCAGCCTCGCCTTCGTGGAGTTGCAGCAATTGGTGACCAAGGCGGGCGGCAGCCGTGATGCCCTGCGGCAACTCATGCTCAGCGCCGCGCGGGGCGAGCCGCTGGAGTACGACGAGCGGCTGAACATCACCCAGGAGGAGTTCCGGCGCTACGTGGTGTTCCAGCCGGTGCTCGCGCCCACCGGCAAGACGCTGCGGCTGAACGTGGTCCGCGACGGCAACCTGCTGAAGTTCGGGGACGGACCGGGGCTGAACGGCGTCCTGCGCGGGCTGGTGCTGGACCTGGGCAGCGGCGAACTGCGCACGCCGGAGGGCTTCGGCGGCAAACCGCACGCGGTCGTGCCCAGCACCGCCTTCGACCGCAGCATCGACATTCGCAGCGGCTTCGAGTGGAACGTGAGGGGCAACAGCCCGGTGACGCAAAACGGGGTCAAGGTGCAGCTTCAACTGCTGCAACTCCCCGGCAATCAGGTGATCCTGACCTGCTACCGCTTCAGCATGTTGCGCGGCACCACCAGCGAGGGCAACCTCATCTTCAGCTACACCCGCTGAGCGGCCCCGCTCCTCCCCCTGCCCGCCCCCGGCAGCCTGACGACGCCCTGATCTCACCTCAAGGCTTCCTCACGTCCCCTTCAGAGGGCGTCACGGACGGGCCGCTAGGCTGCGGGGCATGAAGAAAACAAAGGCCATCTTGCTCCTGGGTGCGGCCCTCACGCTGGGGAGCGCTACCACGGCGGGCGCGCAGGTGCTGTCCCCGACCCTGCTGGAGCGCGCCAAACGCGGCGACCAGAGCACGGTCGGCGTAATCGTACGCTTCAAGTTCGCCAACGACGCGCGCGGGCGTGCCCTGTTCAAGACGGCCCGCCAGCAGCTCACGGCGCGCATCGCGCAGCTCGGCCCCGCCGCCGGGTTCATCAACCAGGCGATCAACTCGGGCCGGGCCACCCAGCTGTGGCTCGACCAGAGCATCTACCTGCCCATGACCCCGGTGCAGGCGCGCGTGCTGGCAACGCTGCCCTTCGTGGAGTCCATCTTCGAGAACTTCAAGGTGCAGGTTCCCCGCGCCGTGGCCCTGAGCGCCGCCTCCGCCCCCGCCGGCACCCCCTGGCACCTCCAGAAGGTCGGGGCACCGCAGGCCTGGGCCGCGGGCTTCCGGGGCCAGAATGTCCGCATCGGGCACCTGGACACCGGCATCGACCCCAACCACCGCGAACTCGCGGGGAAGCTGGCGGCCTTTGCCGAGTTCAATGCCGAGGGTGACCGGGTACAGAGCCAGCCGCACGACACCGTGCAGCACGGCACCCACACGGCGGGCCTGCTGGTGGGCAGCGACGTGGGCGTGGCCCCCCAGGCCAAACTCATCAGCGCGCTGGTGCTGCCCAACAACGAGGGCACCTTCGCGCAGGTGATCGCCGGGATGCAGTACGTGCTGGACCCCGACAACAACGCCGACACCGACGACGGGGCCGACGTGGTGAACATGAGCCTGGGCATCCCCGGCACCTACGACGAGTTCATCGTGCCGGTGCAGAACATGATCAAGGCGGGCGTGGTGCCGGTCTTCGCCATCGGCAACTTCGGCCCCGGCAGCGCGACCACTGGTAGCCCCGGCAACCTTCCCGACGCCATCGGCGTGGGCGCGGTGGATCAGAACGGGCAGGTCGCCAGCTTCAGCAGCCGCGGGCCGGTCGCGTGGCAGGGCAAGATCAACGGCGTGTTCGTCAAGCCGGACATCGCCGCGCCGGGTGTCGCCATCACCAGCACCTTCCCGAATGGGGGGTACGGCGCGCTCAGCGGCAGCAGTCAGGCCAGCCCCATCGCGGCGGGCGCGGTGGCCCTGCTGCTCAGCGCCAAGCCGGGCACGAGCGTGGACGCGATCAAGAACGCCCTCTTTACCAGCGCCAGCAACGCCGGCAGCAAGAACAACAACGTGGGCTACGGCCTGATCAGCGTGCCCGGCGCGCTGGGCAAGCTGGGGGTGACGACGGGGGGCGGCCAGCCCGCACCGACGCCAGCACCCACGCCGACCCCAGCTCCTACCCCCGCGCCCACGCCTGCCCCGACACCGGTCCCTCAGCCTCAGCCGACGCCCCAGCCCCAGCCCACCCCGCAGCCCGCGCCTGCCCAGCCCACCGGCCCGGCCGGGTACACGCTGTGCGCGGTGGAAGGCGGCACCTGCACCAACGTCGCCAACAAGCAGATGGCCTTCGGGACGGCGGGCAAGTATGTCTTCGGCACCAACGACGCCTCGCCCAACGTGGCCTGCACCGTGCAGGAATGGGGAGGCAACGACCCGGCCAGCGGCGTGCGGAAGGGCTGCTTCGTCAAGAACACGGCGGGGACACCCGCCCCGGCCCCAACGCCCGCACCCACCCCGGCCCCGCAACCGCCCGCCAGCGGCAAGAAACCCACCGTCTTGCTGGTGGACGACGACATGGGCCAGGGCGCGGACGTGACGGGCGCGCTGCGGGACGCCATCAAGGCCAACGCGGCCAGCGGCGGGGCCTTTGTCTGGAACACGCAGACGATGGGCGCGGTGCCGCTGGGCGAGATGCAGAAGGCCGACATCGTGGTCTGGGCGAGCGGTGAGCAGTACCAGAACACCCTCACGGCGGCCGACCAGAACACGCTGCGCCAGTACCTCTCGGGCGGGGGCCGCCTGCTGGTGACCGGGCAGGACATCGGCTACGACCTCGGCACGGGCGACTTCTACCAGAGCGTCCTGAAGACCCGCTTCGTGGCCGACAGCAGCGGCACGCCCAAGTTCGTGACGAGCGGGGCCTTCGGCAACACGGCCTTTACCCTCAACGCCCAGGGCAGCGCCGGGAACCAGTACTACCCCGACGTGCTCGCCGACCTGAACGGCTCGCAGGTGGTCGCCTCCTGGGGCAGCGCCAACGCCAACGCGGGCACCATCACCGCCCAGAGCATCAAGGTGGACCGCAACAAGGGCCGCGCCCAGCAGAAGGTGCAGGACCCGCGCGGTCTGGTCGAGCGCCTGGCCGCCAGCGTGATCGGCTCCATCCTGAACCAGGTGTTCAGCGGGCAGACGCAGACGCAGCGCCCCCGCGTGACGGCCCAGAACGCGGCCGAGAATGCCGGGGCCATCGTGATCAACGACGCGGGCAAGTACCGCACCGTCAACATGGGCTTCGGGATGGAGGGCCTGACGCCGGGCAGCCGCAACCTGCTGATGAAGACGAGCTTCGACTGGCTGATGAGGTAATACCAAATTGCGTTGATTCCTTGGAATCAACCGAGCGGAGCGAGCAGCAAAAAGGACGGGGTTGCGGCGATGGACGGACATCTGGCGCTTTCCCAGATGTCCGGGAATCAGAGCAATCCCGTATCAGCGATCGGCCTTCAGCCATCAGCTTTCAGGGGACAGGGGAAGGTGCGCATCTAGCACCTTCCCCTGTCTCTATCTGTCTTTAGCTGCTTCCTATGGAGGCCGGGGAGCGGTGGGGCTAGGGTACGGCCATGCCTACCCTGCGAGACATCATGACCCCTGGCCCCGTGACCGTGGACCCGATGGCGACCCTCAAGGAAGTCGCCACGCTGATGCTGGAGCAGGACATCGGCTCCGTGCTGGTCATGGAAAACGACCGGCCCACCGGCATCATCACCGACCGCGACATCGTGATCCGGGCGGTTGCCTACGGCCACGACTTCGGCACGCCCGTCACCGACTACACCACCGGCGACGTGTTCACGATGGCCGCCGACACCAGCGTGGAGGACGCCGCCCGCGAGATGGCCCAGCGCCAGTTGCGCCGCCTGCCCGTCACCGAGGAGGGCCGCGTGGTCGGCATGGTCAGCCTGGGCGACCTGGCGGTGAGGACCGGTGGAGAGGCGGACGAAAAGGCGCTTCAGGGGATCAGCCAGCCCACCAACATCTAGGGCGGTTGACGTAAAAAGAACCCCTCTCCCCTTGCTTCGCAAGGCCCTCTCTGCTCCGCAGCTCTACGAGTCCCGCAAGGGGAGAGGGTCAGAAGCTACTTGACGACAACTGCTCTCAAGCGGGGCAGCAAAAAAGCCCACCGGAAGTTACCCCGGTGGGCTTCTTGCTGTCCTGCGTCACTTCTGCAGGTCGCGCAGCCTGCCGTACAGTTCCTTTTCCTCATCGCTGAGGGTCTTGGGGACCGTCAGGTTCAGGCGCACATAGAGGTCGCCGCGGGTGCCGTCCTTTTTGGGCCAGCCCTGCCCGCGCAGGCGCATGCGGCGGCCCCCGCTGCTGCCGGGCGGAATGGTCAGGTTGCCGCTGCCACCCAGGGTCTGCACGGTCACGCTGCCGCCCAGCGCCCCGACCGGGGCGGGCACGTCCACCGCCGTGATCAGGTCGTCGCCGTCCAGTTCGAAGCGGGGGTCCTCCAGCACGCGGATGGTGAGCAGCACGTCGCCGCCGCCCGGCCCCTGCCCGGCCACACGCAGGCGTGCTCCGTCGCGGGTGCCCGCCGGAACGCGTAGGGTCAGGCGTTTGCCGTCCACGTTGATCACCTCGTCGGAGCCGCTGAAGGCCTCCTGCAAGGTCACCTGGAGTTCGCCCTCCACGTTCTGCACGAAGCGCCGCCCCTGCGCGCCGCCGATGCCGCCGCCCAGCAGGTCCTCCAGGCTGACCTGCGCGCCGCCCGCCCCCGCGAAGCCGCTGGCCCCGCCCCGACGTCCGCCCATGCCGAAAAGGCCCTGGAAGAAGTCACTGAACTGCGAGGGGTCGAAGCCCGAGAAGTCCCCGCCCTGAAAGCCGCCGCCCGCCCCACCGGGATAGGCACCGGGAGGCACCTGCCCCGCATGGCCGTACTGGTCGTACAGTTGGCGCTTTTCGGGGTCGGAGAGCACCGCGTAGGCCTCCCCGATTTCCTTGAACCTGTCGGCCGCGCTCTCGTCGCCCTGGTTCTTGTCGGGGTGGTACTGCTTGGCGAGCTTGCGGTACGCGCTCTTGATGTCGGCGTCGGAGGCGCTGCGGGAGACGCCCAGGACGTCGTAATAATCTTTGTATGCCATAGATAGCCTCCAGCTTCCAGCCGCCAGCGGCCAGCGAAAAGGGAATGCTGGTCGCTGGCGGCTGGCTGCTCTTACTGCTTCCTGCTCACCACCACGCGTGCGGGCCGCACCAGGCGGTCGCCCATGCGAAAGCCGAGCTGGTAGACCTGCACAATTACGTCGTCCTGGTCACCGGGCACCACCTGGATCGCCTCGTGCCAGCGGGGGTCGAAGTGTTCGCCCTCCTGGCCGGTGGCTTCCAGGCCCAGCCCCGAGAAAATCCCCAGCACCTTGCTCTGCACGGCCTGCACGCCCGGAAGCAGCTTGGCCGGATCGCTGCTGCCCATGCCCAACGCGCGGTCGAGGTCGTCGTACACGGGCATCAGACGCTCGGCGGCCTTGGCGACGCCCTGATTCTGGGCGGCTTCCACGTCCTCCTGGGTGCGGCGGCGGTAGTTCTCGAAGTCGGAGGCGAGGCGGCCCAGCTTGCCCTTCAGGTCGGCATTTTCCTGCTCCAGCTCACCCGCGCGTTCCAGCCGCGCCATCATCTCCTGGACCTGGCCGAACATGTTCTCGTCCATGCCGGGGAAACCCTCCGGCATCTGGAAGTCGGCGTCGTCCGCGTCCTGCCCATCGGCGCTGGCCGGGGTCGTCTGCTCGCCGCGGGCGTCGTGGCTGTCCTGGGTGGCCTGCTCGTTCTGGTTCTTCTTCTGATCGTCTTGCGTCATGGGGGGACCTCGCCTTCGGAACATCTGTTGAGGATAGTGGCTTAAAAGAACAGTGGCTTGAAAGAAAGGAGGAGAGGGGGCCTGAAAGCCGTCCTCTCCCCTCGTCACGTCTGGTTGCCGGAGTGGACGTTACTCGGCGGGCTTGAAGTCCGCGTCAATCACGTCGTCGTCCTGCTTGTTGGCCTGGGGCTGTCCGCCCTGCCCCTCCTGGCCGCCCTGTTGCGCGGCGGTCATGAAGGTGCGGAGTTCTTCCTCCAGCCGCTTCTGGGCGTCGGCGATCTGGGTGTCGTTGTCGCTGCGCACGGCTTCCTCGGCGGCGTCGGCGGCGGCTTTCAGGCGGTCCTTGGCGTCCTGGGGCGCATTCGCGCTTTCCTCGATCTGGCCCAGGGCCTGCACGCGGAGGCTATCGAGGTTGTTGCGCTTCTCGACCCGCTCGCGGCGCTGCTTGTCGGCCTCGGCGTTCTGCTCGGCTTCCTTGACCATGCGCTCCACGTCGCTCTTGTCGAGGGTGGTGGTGTTCTCGATCTTGATGCTGGCTTCCTTGCCGCTGGTCTTTTCCTTGGCGGTCACGTGCAGGATGCCGTTGGCGTCGATGTCGAAGGTAACTTCGATCTGCGGGCGGCCGGCGGGCATCGGCGGGATGCCTTCGAGCTTGAAGCGGCCCAGGGACTTGTTGTCGGTGGCCATGGGGCGCTCGCCTTGCAGGACCACGATCTCCACGCCGGGCTGGTTGTTCTCGGCGGTGGTGTAGATCTCGGTCTTCTTGGCGGGGACAGTGGTGTTGCGGGTGATCATCGGCGCGACCATGCCGCCCTTGACCTCCACGCCCAGCGTCAGCGGCGTCACGTCCACCAGCACGATATCGCCCAGGTTGGCGTCGCCCTGGATGATGCCCGCCTGCACGGCAGCCCCCAGCGCCACGGCCTCGTCGGGGTTGACCGACTCGTTCGGCTCCTTGCCGGTGATCTCCTTGACGATGCGCTTGACGGCGGGCATGCGGGTGGAGCCGCCGACCAGAATGACCTCGTTGATGTCGCTGGCGCTCACCTTGGCATCACTCATCGCACGTTCGACAGGCTGGCGCACGCGGCGCAGCAGATCGGCGGTCAGTTCCTCGAACTTGGCGCGGGTCAGGGTGCGCTCCAGGTGCAGCGGGGTGCGCGTCTCGGGGTCGAAGGTGATGAAGGGCAGGCTGATGGTGGTCTCGGAGGCGTTGCTCAGCTCGATCTTGGCCTTCTCGGCGGCCTCGATCAGACGCTGGAGGGCCTGCGGGTCCTTGCGCAGGTCGAAGTTGTGTTCCTTCTGGAACTCCTCGGCCAGCCAGTTCACGATGCGCTGGTCGAAGTCCGCGCCGCCCAGGTGGGTGTCGCCGGCGGTGGACTTCACCTCGAAGACGCCCTCACCCAGCTCCAGGATGGTCACGTCGAAGGTGCCGCCACCCAGGTCGAAGACCAGCACCGTCTCGTTGCCCTTGCGCTCCAGGCCGTAGGCCAGCGCGGCGGCGGTGGGTTCGTTGATCACGCGCAGCACGTTCAGGCCCGCGATTTCACCGGCCAGCTTGGTGGCCTCGCGCTGCGAGTTGTCGAAGTAGGCGGGCACGGTGATCACGGCGTCGGTGATCTTCTGGCCCAGCTTGGCGCTGGCGTCGCTGACCAGCTTGCGCAGCACCTCGGCGCTGACCTGCTCGGGGGCGAGGTCCTTGCCGTTCACCTCGATGCGGACGGACCCGCCGGGGCCTTCCTTCACCTTGAAGGGAGCGCGGTTCGCTTCTTCCTTCACCTCGTCCCAGCGGCGGCCGATAAAGCGCTTGACCTCGAAGAGGGTGGCCTGCGGGTTCAGCGCGGCCTGGCGGCGGGCAATCTGGCCCACCAGACGCTCGTCGCCCTTGTAGGCAACGACGCTGGGCGTGGTGCGCGCGCCCTCCGCGTTGACGATCACTTCGGGACGGCCACCTTCCATGGCGGCGATCACGCTGTTGGTGGTTCCGAGGTCGATTCCGACGGCTTTCGGCATGTTTGACTCCTTGGGTAGGGGGGATGCTGCGCCCACATGGGGAACAGTTCTGAAACTGACCCCATCATAAGGCCACAGTTGGGAACTGTCAATAGAGTTGAGTGCCCTATACTCAAGTTTAAGACTGGGTCAAGGTGGCCGCAAAGGCCCTGACATGGATTCCGGATAATCCGTTACGGCCCCTCTCCTGCGGAGCTTTGCAAGTCCGCTTCGCTCCAGTGCCTCCACTTCTATCCGTCATCCCTTTTCCTTCTCCCTCTGCTGCGCAGCTCTACGAGTCCGGTCGGGATGAACAGTTATGGAATAACTGCTCATCCGGAATCCGGATGACATGGCTACCAGGGTTCCAGAGTTTCCCGCTGCGGCGGACATACACTGGGGCATGACGCCAGTGGTGCGGGAAGCGGTGGGGAGAGGCCGGGACCGGGGAGCCGACGCATGAAACGGGCCGCCTGGGGGTGGGGCCTGGCCGCCGGCGCGGTGGTGGTGCTGCTGCTGATCAATGCCGTCAGCCCCCGGTCGCAGACGGGCGACCTGTCCGTGACCGAATTTGTCTCGGCGCTGCGGACCGGGCAGATACAGAGCGCCAACGTGCAGTACCAGAGCAACACGGTGCTGCTCGACGGCCTGCTGAAAAGCGGCGGGCACTACCGCACCCGCACCCTGGTGAGCGACCCGGTGGTGGCCCTGAACCGTCTTCAGGCCGCCGGGGTCAGCGTGACCTATGCCCCCGCCAACCGCCTGAGTCCCCTGGCGCTGTTCAGCGGGCTGCTGACCACGCTGCTGATCGTGGGCCTGCTGCTGCTGCTGTTTCGCAACCGGGGCGGGGGCGGCACCGACGCCGCGAGCAGTTTCGGGAAGTCGAAGGCGGCGGTCATCAGCGAGGGGCAGGTGAAGCTGACCTTCCAGGACGTCGCCGGCTGCGACGAGGCCAAGCAGGATTTGCAGGAAGTCGTCGACTTCCTGCGCCACCCCGAGCGCTACCACCAGCTCGGTGCCCGCATCCCCCACGGTGTCCTGCTGGTCGGCCCCCCCGGCTCCGGCAAGACCCTGCTCGCCAAGGCCGTCGCGGGCGAGGCCCGCGTCCCCTACTTCTCCATCTCCGGCTCCGACTTCGTCGAGATGTTCGTCGGCGTCGGGGCCGCCCGCGTCCGCGACCTGTTCGAGCAGGCGCGCAAAAGCGCGCCCTGCATCGTCTTCATCGACGAAATCGACGCCGTCGGCCGCAAACGCGGCGTCAACCTCCAGGGCGGCAACGACGAACGCGAGCAGACCCTCAACCAGCTCCTCGTCGAGATGGACGGCTTCTCCAGCGGCCAGGAGGTCATCATCCTCGCCGCCACCAACCGCCCCGATGTCCTCGACGCCGCATTGCTGCGTCCCGGGCGCTTCGACCGCCAGGTGGTGGTGGACGCCCCCGACGTGCGGGGGCGTGAGATGATTCTGCGCATCCATGCCCGCAAGAAGCCCCTGGACCCCTCGGTGGACCTGGGCATCATCGCCAGAAGGACCGCGGGAATGGTGGGGGCGGACTTGGAGAACCTGCTGAACGAGGCGGCGCTGGGGGCAGCGCGTGCGGGCCGGTCCAGAATCGTGATGCGGGATGTGGAGGAGGCGCGCGACCGGGTGCTGATGGGACCGGAACGCCGCTCGCTGGTGGTGCGGGAAGCGGACCGCAAGGTGACGGCCTACCACGAGGTCGGCCATGCCCTCGCCGCTCAGCTTCTGCCCCATGCGGACAAGGCGCACAAGCTGACCATCGTGCCGCGGGGGCGCTCGCTGGGGTCGGCGCTGTACACGCCGGAAGACCGGATGCACCACACGCGCGCGGCCCTGCTCGACCGCATCTGCGTGGCGCTGGCCGGGCACGCCGCCGAGGAGGTGGCGACCGGGCAAGTCACGACCGGGGCCGCGAACGACTTCCAGCAGGCGACCGGGCTGGCCCGCCGCATGGTGACGGAATGGGGCATGAGCGACGTGGGGCAGCTCGCGCTGGCGCAGGAAAGCAGCAGCTACCTGGGCTACGGCCCGCAGCAGGGGGCCTACAGCGACCACACCGCCGAGCGCATCGACGCCGAACTCGCCCGCATCCTCAACGGACAGTACGAGCGGGCGGTGGCCCTGCTCACCGAACATGCCCACGTGCTGCACCGCCTTACCGACGCGCTGATGGTGCGCGAGTCGCTCAGCGGCGAGGACGTGCAGACCGTGCTGGCGGGCGGTACGCTGGAAGGCCCCGCCGCGCCCTCGCCGGACGACGACGGCCCCGCGCCGCAGCCGGGCCTCTCGCCGACGCCGGCTTGAGAGCGGCCAGTGACCAGCTTCCAGCGGCCAGCCGGGGCGACCGGGGCTGGCCGCCACTTTTTTGACCCTCTCCCCTTGCGGGACTCGTAGAGCTGCGGAGCAAAGAGGGCTTTGCGAAGCAAGGGGAGAGGGGTTCTTTTGACGTCAAATGCTCCAGGTCGGTGCTAGCACCGGTTGCCGAGCTTTTTTGAGCCGACGGAGCGCCGCCCTAACTCCCGCTGAATCCCTCCCCATCTTCTACGCTGGCCCATCGCCTACGCTGGCGGCATGACCCGCACGCTCAGCCTGCTGACTGCCGCCCTGCTCTCTGTGGCTGCTGCCCAGGACACCACCGCTCCGGCCCCCGCCCTGCCGCCCACCACCCAGGCGGTGCCCGCCGCGGCTCCTGGCGTCCCCGTCCGCACCCAGGTGGCCCAGGGGACGCTGGTGGGGCGCGAGGCGAACGGCGTGCGGGTGTGGCAGGGGATTCCCTACGCGGCGGCCCCGGTGGGCGAGCGGCGCTGGCGGGCACCGCAACCGGCCCCGCTGTGGGTGGGCGAGCGCGACGCCTCGCAGCCGGGGAGCGTGTGTGTGCAGCCGCGCGGCGCGCTGGACGGCAGCGCAGGCGGACTCCGCGGGTCGGAGGACTGCCTCTTTCTGAACGTGTCCGCCCCCGCGAACGCCAACCGCGCCCCCGTGATGGTCTGGATCCACGGCGGCTCCTTCCGCAGCGGGGCGGGCAGCGACTACGACGGGCGGCTGCTGGCCCGCGAGCGCGGCGTGGTGGTGGTGACCCTCAACTACCGCCTGGGGGCGCTGGGCTTCCTGGCCGCACCGGGGCTGCTGGAGGGCCGCACCGACGGGAACTACGGCCTGCTCGACCAGCAGGCGGCGCTGCGCTGGGTCCGGGCCAATGCCGCGGCCTTCGGGGGGGACCCCCAGAACGTCACCGTGTTCGGGGAGTCGGCGGGCGGCATGAGCATCTGCGACCAGCTCGCCTCGCCGGGCGCGGCGGGCCTGTTTGATAAGGCGATTCTCCAGAGCGGTCCCTGCACGCCGAATATCAACACGGGGGCCCTCGCGGACGCGCTGAGGACCGGGGCGGCCTACGCCCGTGACCTGGGCTGCCCGGACGGGAGCGCCGCCTGCCTGCGGGCCGTGCCTGCCGAGCAGCTCCTCAGGACGCCTGTTCCCGGCCGCCGTGCCCCCGGCTCGGTCGCCCTGCCACCCGTCTACGGGGATGACGTGCTGCCCCGCTCGCCGCAGGAGGCCTTCCGGAGCGGGCAGATCAACCACGTGCCCCTCATGATCGGCAGCAACCTGGACGAGGGGACACTGTTTACCGCCTCTATCGGGGGCGCTCGGGACATCCCGGCGTGGCAGTACTGGGCGCTGGTGGCCCTGCTGGAACGCTGGAACGCACCGCGCATCCTCGCCAACTACGCCACCCGCGACTATCCGACAGTAGGCCTGACGGCCGCCGCCATCGTCACCGACGGCCTGTTCGCCTGCCCGGTCAACGACATGGCCCGCACCCTGGCCCGCGTGACGCCCGTCTACGCCTACGAGTTCCGCGACCGGAACGCCCCGACCAAGCTCAAACCCACCGCCAGCGTTCCGAACTACGGCGCATACCACGCCTCCGAGCTTATCAGCGTGTTCGGCACGCCCCTGACGGGCCTGGCCGACCCCGCACAGTTCACGCCCGCGCAGGCCGACCTCGCCCGCACGATGCGCGCCTACTGGACCAACTTCGCCCGCACGGGCAGCCCCAACGGCACGGACCTGCCCATCTGGCGGCCCCTGGACCCCACGCGCGGCAACGTCCTGACCTTCCAGCCCGGCAGCGTGACCGAGAGCACCGCTTTCCGCCAGGAACATCGCTGCGACCTCTGGGACCGCTGAGCCGTGCAGCGGCTGGTGCCCCTCGCCGTGGCTCTGCTGGGCGCGGCCGTGCTGCTGGGGCTGGCCTGGACCCCCCGCCACGACCCGCGCGACCTCGGGGTGATCGGCGCGGGACTGGTGGGCCTGGCGCTGCTGCTACGGAATGCGGGTACGCGGGCCGGGGCGGTACGGCTCCCCGCTGTGCTGCTGACCGGCCTGCTGGTCGGCGTGGCAGTGTACGGCGTGGGCCAGCCGCTGACGGTGCTGGCTTTCGGGCTGATCTGGACCGGCGTGCAACTGCTGCTGCGGCGGCTGTTCGGCAGGCGCTGAAGCTCTCCCCCGTTCGGGACACACTCCCTCCCCCCTCGGGGCGTATCCTCCCCGTATGAAGTGGCTGCGTGACCAGAGCCTCGCCCCTATCGTGGAGAAGGTGGAAGCGGGCGGGCGGCTCTCCTTCGACGAGGGAATGCGGCTGTACCACACCCGCGACCTGAACGCCCTGATGCGCCTGGCGAACCGGACCAAGGAGCGGCTGCACGGGGACAGGGTGTACTTCGTCCACTCGATGCGGCTGGAGTTCACCAACATCTGCTACGTGGGCTGCACCTTCTGCGCCTTTGCCGCCCACAAGGGCGAGGACCGCGCCTGGGACTACTCGCCGCAGGAGGTGGTGGGGGAGGTGCGGCGGCGCTACGTGCCCGGCATTACCGAACTGCACATGAGCAGCGGGCACCACCCCAACCACCCGTGGGCCTACTACCCCGAGATGGTGCGGGAGCTGCGGGCGACCTTCCCCGACCTCCAGGTCAAGGCCTTTACCGCGGCAGAAATCGAGCACCTCGCGCGCATCGGCAAACGCCCCACGCTGGAGGTGCTGCGCGAGCTTCAGGCGGCGGGCCTCGCGGCGATGCCAGGGGGCGGCGCGGAAATCTTCGCGGACCGGGTGCGGCGGCAGGTGGCGAAAAACAAGGTGAAGGCCGAGAAGTGGCTTCAGATTCACCGCGAGGCGCACTCGCTGGGGATGCACACGAACGCGACCATGCTCTATGGCCACATCGAGACGCTGGAAGAACGGCTCGACCACATGCACCGCCTCCGGGAATTGCAGGACGAGACGGGCGGCTTCCACGCCTTCATCCCCCTCGCCTTCCAGCCGCTGGGCAACACCCTGGCGCAGAACCTCGGCAAGACCGACTTCACGACCGGCCTGGACGACCTGCGCAACCTCGCGGTGGCGCGCATCTACCTCGACAACTTCCCGCACATCAAGGGCTACTGGGTGATGATCGGCTCCGAAGTCACGCAGGTGAGCCTGGATTGGGGCGTATCCGACATCGACGGCACCATTCAGGAGGAACACATCGCGCACGCGGCGGGGGCGACCTCCCCGATGGCGCTCTCGCAGGCGGGCATGGTGAGGATGATTCAGCAGGCCGGGCGCGTGCCCGTGCTGCGCGACGCCTACTACCACGAGCTGGAAGTCTTCCCCGCCGCGGGTGTGGAGGCGGCGGACTAGTGTGGCGGACGCTTCCCCGACCGACCTCGACGCCGTGCTGGCCCTCGACGACCACTGGAACGCCGCCTATCACCGCCGGGACCCGGGGCTGATGGCCGGGGTGCTGGCTGACGACTGGATGGCCTTTTTTCCGGGCGGACAGGTGGTCTTCAAGGCCGACCTGCTCGAAGGCATGCGCCACAACCCCCCCGCGGCCCTGATGTTCGAGCGCCACGCCGCCCGCGTGTACGGCGAAACGGCCGTGACACGCGGCACGCTGTACGCCGACGGCGAGCGGGTCCAGAGCTTCCTGCGCGTGTACGCCAGGCGGGCGGGCGAGTGGCGCGCGGTGAGCGTGCAGGTGGTGGCGTGAGGGGGTCAGTGGGGAGTGGTCAGTGGTCAGTGGAGGCCGTGGCGTCTGCTCTCCGCTTCTGCCACGCTTTTCCCACTCACCACTTCCCACTGACCACTGACCGCGCGGAGCGCCACCCATGACCTACCGCGCCGGCTGGATTCACTACACCAACGTCGCCCCCATCCTCGACCCGCTGACGCTGCCGGACGGTGTGACGGCCATCACCGGGGTGCCGACGCAGATGAATGCCGCCCTTCTCGCGGGCGAGGTGGACATCGCCAACATCAGCGCGGTGGAGTTCATCCGGCACGCGGACCGGCTGGAGGCGCTGCCGGATTTCAGCGTGGCGGTGCTGGGGCCGGTGTATTCGGTGAACCTCTTTCACACCGTGCCGCTGGAGCAGTTGCGGCGGGTGGCCCTGACCCGCCAGAGCGCGATGAGCGTGGCGCTGCTGGAGGTGCTGCTGCGTGAGCGGGGCCTCGCGCCCACCCTCGAAGTGGCCGAGGGCGAGGCGGAGGACCTGCTGGCCCGCGGCTACGACGGCGTGCTGCGAATCGGGGACAGCGCCCTGCGTGAGTGGTACGGCGTGGTGGGGCCGCTGACCCCGGAGACCACCATGACCATGCTGCCGCACCAGGGCCGGGGCATCACCGTGACCGACCTGGCCGAGGAGTGGTTCCGGCTGACCGGGCACCCCTTCACCTTTGCCGTGTGGGCCTACCGCAAAGACAACCCGCCGCCCCCCGAACTGGTGCAGGCGATGCGCGAGGCGCGGCGGGGGGGGCTGGGGCACCTGGCGCAGGTGGCGGCCCGGCACGCGCAGAAGCTGGGGCTGCCCGCGCGGGTGGTCCAGCATTACCTCTGGAACTTCCGCTATCACCTCGAAGCCCCTGACCGCCTGGGCCTGCACGAGTTCGCCGCGCTGGCGGTGCCGGGCCACGCGCCGCTGCGCTTTGGGCCGGGGGGCGAAAGGCGACACGTCCTGTCCGCTTCCGCGGGTACGCTGAACCCATGAACCCGGAGATGAGCGCGGCACTCAGCACCGCGATAGAGGCCAACAGCCGCGTCAACGATGCCCTGTGCGCCCACCTGACGCCGGAGATGATGCGAGCCGTCACGCCGGGCGGCGGGATGACGGTGGCGCAGCACCTCGCGCACATGGCGGGCGTGACGCAGGAATGGCTCTCGCAACTGGACGAGGGGGCCGCCTCTCCCCTGCCCGTGCTGTACGAGGGCCACCTCTGGAGCACCTTCACCGCCCAGGAAGACCCCGCGCGGGCGGCAGCGGTGCTGCGCGAGGTGTGGGCGGCTGCCCTGCACACAGCCACGAACGCGGAGGGCACCGGCCAGCTCTCCCACCCCAGCACCGCCCAGTTCCTGCTGCACATGCTCACGCACGACGCGCACCACCGCGGGCAGGTGCTGCTGGCGCTGAAGTGCGGCAGCTTCCCCCTTCCCGACGAGGATGCCCTGTGGGGGCCGCTGCGTGGGGAATGAGGCGGACGGGACCTTCCGCGAGCGGGTGCTGGCCCTGGTCGCCCGCATTCCGCCGGGCCGGGTGATGACCTACGGGCAACTGGCGCTGCTGGCGGGGCGACCCGGACCGGGCGGCGCGCGGCTGGCCGGGTTCGTGCTGGGCAGCCTGGCGGGGGGCGCGCAGTCGGGGGACGCCCAGCTTCCCTGGCAGCGCGTCATCAACGCCCAGGGCCGCGTCAGCACCTACAAGCTCGGCTTCGGGGACATGCAGGAGCGGCTGCTGGAGGCCGAGGGCGTGACCTTCGACGCTTCCGGCCGCTGCGACCTCGCCCGGCTGCAATGGTGGCCCGAGGAGGAGGAGGACGCACCACCGGAACCGCTGCTGTGAGGCCGCCCCGCCGCACGCGCCTGGAGCCTTCTGGCCGCTGGCGGCTTTCTCCCAGCTCACCCTTCCGGCAGATGTTCTAAAGGAAGTCGGGGACAGAGGAACCCCGCGCGGCGGCGTATGCTGGCGGCATGTCGGTGAAGCGAACGAGACAGAACAGATGGGTGGCATGCGACGTGGCGTCGTGGATGCTGGGGGTGACGCTCGGCCTGATTCTGGGCCTCGCGCTGCTGATCGTCATGCCGCGTGTGCTGAGCGGGGCAAAAGAGGCGAGCGCCCCCGCGGCGAAGGCGGGTCCGGCCAGCACGGGCACCGCCAATACAGCCGGGAATACAGACACCACCGCCGCGGCAGAAGGCGGGAACAAGACCCAGGGTGGCGGCGGCACGGTGGAGAACACCCAGGCCCCCGCCCCCGTCCAGGGCACCGCGGAAACCATGACCAGCAACGGCACGACCGGCACCGAGGTCACGTCCCAACAGCCGGGAACAACGCCTGCGGGTACGGCAACGCCCACCAGTGAAGGTGGCACGACGAACGGAACGGCCAACGGGAACGCGGCTGACGGAACGGCCTCTGCGGGAATGGCGGGCGGCGCGGCCTCCGGCAACGAGGGGGGCACTGCGGCGACCGGAATGGACAACGGGAACGCGGCTGGCGGAACAGCCTCGGCGGGAACGGCGGGCGGCGCGGACCAGAGCGGCGGCGCGGCCTCCGTCACTGAGGGGGGCAACGCGGCTGGTGGAGACAATGCGGCGGCCGGGAGCGCGACAGGTGGCGCAGCCGGAGGCGCGGGCGCGGTGGGGGGCCAGGCCCAGAACGGGCAGACCGTCTTTGCCAGCAACTGCGCGGGCTGCCACGGCGCGAACGCGGAGGGCGGCATCGGCCCCAGCCTGGTCACGGCCGACGGCCCCAAGGGCTGGACGGTCGCCCAGTTCATCACCACCCTGCGCGAGGGCCACACGCCCCAGGGCCGCGAACTCTCGGCCGTGATGCCGCGCTTCAGCCCCACGCAGGTCAGCGACGCGCAGATTGCGGACATCCACGCCTACCTCGAAACGCTGCACTGACCCCGCCCACAGAGAACGCCGCCCCAATAGACCGGGGCGGCGTTCTTCCTTGTGTCCCTATTGTGCCACAGCCCACGCCCGGCAACGAGCCGGCCGCGGCACGGTTGCTGCCCCAGGCCGCCGCCTACACTCGGCGGGTGAGAAAACCGCCCAACACTGACCCGGTGCCCACCCGCGAACTGCTCGCGGTGCTGATGCGCGCGCTGCCCGCCCTGGTCCGCAGCGCTCCCGGCATCGTCTCCCTGATGGGGCTGATGGTGGTGGTGCAGGGCCTCACGCCCGCCGCGACCATCCTGCTGGGCAAGTGGACGGTGGACGGCATCACACGGGTGGCCGCGGGCGGCGAGGCGAACCTCACGCTGCTGGCGCTGGCCTGGGCAGGCACGGCGCTGGTGGCACAACTGACCGCGGTCGCCAGTACCCTCCTCCAGGGCTACGCCACCGACCATTTCACCGTGCAGACCGTCACCAGCCTGATGCGGAAGATGCAGGCGCTGCCGGGCCTGGACGTGGTGGAGGACCCCCGCTTTCACGACGACGTGGAGACGCTCCAGATGGGTGCCCGCAACCGGCCCCTCAACCTCACGGCCACGCTGCTGGGCCTGCTGCGTGGGGTGGTGGGTGTGCTGGGGGTGGCGGGGGCGCTGGTGTCGGTGGGCTGGTGGGTGCCGCTGGTGGTGGTGCTGGGCATGTTGCCGCTGGCCCGCAAGCAGATGCAGCTCTACGAACTGGGCTGGAGCATGACCATCCAGCGCACCCAGGAGGCCCGCGAACTCGCCTACGACCAGCGTGTGTCCATGCGCCACGAGTACGCCAAGGAGGTGCGCCTCTACGACCTGATGCCCTACCTGACGGGCCGCTACGTGCAAAAGGCGCTGGACTACCAGCG
Source organism: Deinococcus carri (assembly GCF_039545055.1). NCBI lineage: Bacteria > Thermotogati > Deinococcota > Deinococci > Deinococcales > Deinococcaceae > Deinococcus > Deinococcus carri. The sequence continues at coordinate 1,303 of NZ_BAABRP010000006.1, read as the reverse complement.
GGTCATGCGCGGCCTGCGCAACAAGCAGGTGCTGGGCGTGCTGCCAGCGCAGCTTCTCGCGCTGGCCGTCACGGCGGGCCTTTTCGCCCACGCGGTGGCGCGGGCGGGACAGGGCGAACTGACGGCGGGCACGGTGGTGCTGGTCACGGGCGCGCTGGCCCAGGTACGCGAGGGCCTGGGCAGCATCACCGAGTTTCTGGGCATGGGCACCCAGCACCTGCGCTGGTTCCAGAAGTACTTCGCCTTTCTGGACGCCCGCCCGAACGTGGCCCTGCCCGAAGCGCCCCGGCCCCTGCCGAAGCGGCTGGACCTGACCCTGGAAGACGTGAGCTTCGGCTACGCCGAGGGCAAGCCCGTGCTGGAAGGCGTTTCGCTCCACATCCCCGAAGGCCAGGTCGTCGCCATCGTGGGCGAGAACGGCGCGGGCAAGACCACGCTGGTCAAGCTGCTGCTGCGGTTCTACGACCCCACCGCCGGGCGCATCCTCGTCGGCGGGCCGGGCGAGGCGACCGACCTGCGCGACCTCGACCTCACGGCCTGGCGCGCGCAGATTGCCGCCGTCTTTCAGGACTTCGCCCGCTTCGAGTGGACCCTGCGCGAGAACGTCCTGCTGGGCCGCCCCGAGGACGACGCCAAGTTGGCCCAGGCCGTCCGCACCAGCGGTCTGGAGGGCATCCTTCCCCGCCTGGAGGATGGCCTGAACACCCGCATCGGGCAGGCCTTCGGCGGCGTGGACCTCTCGGGCGGCCAGTGGCAGAAGCTCGCCACCGCCCGCGCCCTGTACCGTGACGCCCGCGTGCTGATTCTGGACGAACCCACCGCCGCCCTGGACCCCCGCAGCGAAACAGAGGTCTTTGCCGCCTTCGCCGCCCTCGCGCGGGGCCGCACCACCCTGCTGATCACCCACCGCCTGGGCAGCGTCCTGATGGCCGACCGCATCCTGGTGATGAAGTCGGGCCGCCTGATCGAGGACGGCACCCACCTCGAACTGCTGGCGCAGGGCGGCGAGTACGCCGAGCTGTGGCGCTTGCAGGCCGGGCAGTACGTGGAGGGGGAAGCGGCGTGCGGGACGTGGGAGGCGGTCGAGGTTGGGCAATAAAAAAGCCGCCTCTCCGGGCGGTGATGTCAAAAACTATAGCGTGGTATGCAGCCGAAGTCAAATCATGCGGCCGTGTGGTAGTGGCGTTCAGGGCATGACGGGAGTTCAATGAAGCATGAACGGTCCTGACTGCCCAGCGTGCGGTGGCGTCTACACCGTCAAAAACGGTCACGCCCACACCGGCAAGCAACGCTACTTGTGCCG
>NZ_BAABRP010000005.1:75000-210146 GCF_039545055.1 Deinococcus carri | reverse complement strand
CTCGCTGATGTATATTCCCACTCGCTCAACAGCAGGCGCGCCCACCCGGGCGCGCTTTTCACGGTCTGGCACATCATTTCTGCCCGGGGCAGGTGCTGGGGCGTCCAGAAAATGGGAAAATAGCTCTTGTCGGCGGCCAAGATACTTTCCCACTCGCTGATGTATATTCCCACTCGCTCAACAGCAGGCGCGCCCACCCGGGCGCGCTTTTCACGGTCTGGCACATCATTTCTGCCCGGGGCAGGTGCTGGGGCGTCCAGAAAATGGGAAAATAGCTCTACCTCCTGAAGTGGGCTGGATTGCGCCTCAGAAGGCATCTAGCGTACTTTCCCACCCGGATCATCATTTTCCCACTGCTCCGCGAGAGCTGCGGACCCACCGTTCACACCGTGCTGGACGGCCTTTACCCGACTTCCACGGCTGATGCACCCCGCGGCGCTTCAGTGCCCCTGACTCAGCCAGATGCAGGTCGGAAAAAAAGTGGGAAAATAGCTCCCGGCTCCCTAGCGAGGTTGAGCCGTCCAGGACAGCATTCACCCTATTTTCCCACTGCGGGATTGATTCTCCCACTCCCCGACCGGTTCTCACCGCCCCGGGCAGGCCGTCGCCCCTCGTGGCGCCCCCTTCCAGGCCAGAATGCCGCGGAACAGGGCCGATGCCATTCATGGGCCGGTGGAGCAGCCGGGGCAGCCTCGCTGGCCCGGAGGTCCGCCCGCGCAGGGCGCCTGCCTGGGCCTGCTGGGGGCAGCGGAGAGGGGAACGGCACGAAGGCCCTTCCATGGGCCTCTCAGGACCGCGCAGGGGCCGCCGCGCTGCTGGGCCTCAAGCTCCGTGCGCCCCCGGCCCGGTGGTACTGCCCCGCCCCCGGCGTGCGCAGGCGCCGGAGATTCAACGTGGGAACGCGGCTCATATTTGGCGGCCGCTCGCCGGCCCCTCAGCTAAGGTGCGGGCGTGCCCGACGACGTCTTCTCGCAGGTGCGCGCCATCCACGCCCTGCTGCAACCCTCGCGCCCACCCCTGGTGCAGGCGCGGCGGCGCCACCCCTTCTGGCGCCTGAGCGCGAACCTTCCCCTGCTGCTGGACATCGCCCTGCTGCTCACCACCGCCACCACCTACGTCCTGGTGAACGTCCACGCTCCTGACCTCACCGTGGTCATCCTGGCCACCGCCGTGCTGGTCCTGTTCCTCGCGCGCCTGGTCCTGTACCGCGTGGAATACCTCCGGCTCACCAACGCGGCCGACCCGGAGGCCCACGCCGCGATGGTGGAGCGCAGCGCGCGAGGCGCACGTCGCCGAGAAGCTGCAGGCCTTCGACCTCAAGGCGCTGGAATACGCCCTCGCAGAGTACGACAGCCAACTGGAAGCCGTGGACCGTGCCGCCAACACTCTGCTGGGGCCGGCCCGGGTCGGCGGCCTCGTCGGCCTGGTCGCGCTGCTGCTGGGGACCTACGCCGGGGTGCAGAAGGTGACGGGCGAGTGGACGCTGCCCCTGCTCGCCCTGCCCTTCAGCCTCGCCCTGGGGAGCTTCCTCGGGGTGGGGTCCTTCGATGGGCGGCGGCGCGCCCGGGCTCTGCTGGCGCGCGCGGTGGCGCTCAAGCGTCCCTGAGCCCAGAGGGCAACCATGACCGCTGCTCACCAGGTGCGTGGAGGAACAGCGTGGCGATGGGCAGCCGAGCCCGACGTAGCCCTACTGGGCGCCTTCCGGGGCCTCGCCATCGAGAAAGATGATCTTGGCCCGGTTCTCGGGGTGTGCCTTCAGGTGCACCCCAGCGAAGGCGTCCCAGTTCTCAAAGATGGTGATGCTGCCGAAGGCTGAGCGCCAGCACACCACGACCTGCCCAGTGTGAAAGATCACGCCGTCAAGCACCCGGCCAGTGCCGCTGATGCCGGTGGCGTCGGCTTCGCGCACGATGGTAAATAGCCGCGGTTCAGTCATTCGCCCCTCCTCAGGGTGAGCGCGGGCGAGAAGAAGCCGCCCACACAGTTGTAGACCTCTAAGCGAGGATGGGAGTTGGACCGGTGAAGCCGGCCGACCTCAATGGCCACGGCGGCTGGTGCGGCGGCCAGCACGTGGATCACGGCGTCCTGCCCGTGGGTCCTCTGGATCTCGCTGAGCAGGTCCTGATAGACCGTCCCAAACTGCTGGAGCTGCTTCTCCGCGACAAGCCAGTTGAGCTGCTGGTACTTCTCCTCGTTGGCGATCTCGTAGACATCGCTGCCCTCAGGCACACGCCCCGCGTACTGCCGCGCCACCACCGGCCCGGAGAGCGAGAGCAGCAGCAGCACGTCCCGGCTGGGGCGCTCCGCTCTCGGCGGTCGATTGACCTGGTACTCGAAGTTCGCCGGACCCGCCTCCTGCCATTTCTGCGGTACGCCGTTGCTGACGTTGAACACGGTGACGGGACGGGTATCCCCGATCAAGTGTCCCAGGTAGGCGAGCGCGGGGATCTTCCCAAGCCCGAACACCGAGAGGTGATCCAACTGCTCGCCCTGCACCTTCGCGTCGAAGCGCTGCTTGATGCGGCGGAAGGTGCTCTGCCAGGCGACAGCATCCTCCTCGCCCTCGATCTCCACCCGGATCGCCGTCGCGTGGGGCGAGTCCGCGAAGTAGTCGGGCAGGATCGCCTCGCGGGCGTCAACTTCCCGCAGCACGACCTCGCGATCCTTCGCCTCGTTCCCCGCGTCGGCAGGCTGCCGGATCGGCGTGGTGAGCAGGAGAATCCGCGTGCGCTTGGGCCGCAGGTCCGTGAGGTAGCGAACCCGCTCCTCATGCTGCGCCTTCATCTTGCGCAGCCGGTCGACCGAGAACTTTGGCAGCAGCTTGGCGTCGTCGATCTCCTTGTGGCACTTGAGGCAGAGCAGCATCACGTTCTCAAGGCTCGTGGCGAGCTCGTTGGACAGCCCTTCCTGCCCCCGGGGGCCCCCTTCCGTCTGGGCGACGATGTGGGCGCGCTCGGCCAGGTTCAGGGGATCCCACGAGGTCGGGCTCTCGGTCAGCAGCTCGTTGCACCGCTGGCAGCGCCCGCCGGCGGCGACCCAGAGCCGGATGGTGTCCCAGGTGCCGAGGTTCTTGTGAGTCTCGCTCCTACGCTTCTCAGTGGCCGCCGACTCTGCCTTTGGGGCCCCAGCTGACTGCGCCAGCTTCTTCGTCGTGGGCTTCTTGCTCCTCTTGGTCATGAATCTCCTTTCAACTCACCCCTGAGCATCAGCTCTCCCCCTCCTCGGTCCGCGCCAGGCGTGTGGCCCGCGGCGCCACGTAGGGGATGCACAGCCCACGCCGCATCTCCCAGGCGCGGACCTCGACCTGCCCGACGATCAGGAAGTGCAGGGTATCCCCGTGGAAGGTGTCGCGCTTCATCCGCTGTCGCCAGCCGTTGAGGTCGATCGTCGACGGTGTGGGGTAGGGCTCGGGGTGGGTGTGCCATTCCCCCAGGTAGGTGCGGGTTCCCCCGCTCGCCTGCCACTCGTGGTCGATGACCTCCTGGTGGGTCCTCTGCGCGCGGTGGAAGCGCGAGCGCGAGCGGCGGTCCCCCGGGAGCGGCGGGGTGACTAGGTCGACCACCACGTCCTCGCCCCCCTCGATGAAGCGGCCGATCAGCACGCCCCCCGCCTCGGTGTCGTGTGGCCCGCGCTGGGTGAACGACAGCATCCGCTCCAGGCCGCTCCTGGCGATCCCCAGCCGGCCACCATCCCCCTTCCGGAACACCAGCGGCAGGCTCACGCCGCTCGGCCTGCCCGACATGTGCGGCAGCCGGGCGAGGCGTAGTCCACCCCCGCCCGCAGGGCGTCCGAGGACAGTCCGTGCCGCGCGGAGAGGACGTAGCCAGCGGCCTGGAAGTCTGTGGAGTCGCCCTTCCAGCTCCTGAGGACGCTCTGCCCCTCCCGGCCCTCCAGGGCCGAGATCGCCAGGCGCGTCGCGAGCTCCGCCGTCTGCCGGGCGTCGAGGTCGGAGAAGGGCGCGTAGAAGCTGCCGCAGCCCACCTCGTCGAGGTTGAAGTCCCGCGGCTGCGCCTGGGCGTAGAGCGCTGCCCGGTTGAACGGCCCCTCCGCCGCGTCCTCCTCGGGCGGGGTGTACAGGCACTCGAAGCAGCCCTGCCCCCCGGTGGAGAGGGCGGCATGCCCGCCGATGCCGAAGGGCTCCAGCCAGGCGAACACCGCCGGGGGGCCGCCCTGCCCCTGGATGCGAGCGTTCAGGTCGAGGTCCACGGTCGGCTCGCCCGTCGCGGAGACGATCAGGTCGAAATCCCCGAGCTCCAGCTCGCCCTCGCGCAGCGCTTGGGCGATGGTATGGGGCACGCCACGCACCCTCAAGTAGGGGACCCGGTCGCGCAGCTCGGCCGCGAGCGCCTCTACCTTGCGGCGCCCGAGGGCCTTTTTCCCCAGCACGTGCCGGAAGACGTTCTCCCAGGCCAGCCGGTCGGGGTCGACCAGCGTCAGGTGCCCCACCCCGGCCGTCGCGAGCATGGTGGCCAGGTGACCCCCGACCGAGCCGCACCCCACCAGCAGCACGCACTTGCCGCCTAGGTCGGGGCGCGCCCCGCCACGGGCCGTCACCAGGGCCCGGTCGAGGCGCTGCACCATGACCGGCTCCGGCTCCGCCCAGGGCCCGTCCTCAGGGCCAGGCGCGGCCAGGGGATGGCGGCCCTTCAACCCGAAGTAACGCAGTCCCACCAGTGTGGTCCCCCCCCGGGGTCGCGGCAGCGCGAGAATCACCAGTAGCTCGTCGCCGCACCTCGCGGCCAGGCGATCAAGCCCCTCCAACTCCTGCGGGTGCAGCTTCCCCCGCACGATCTCGCGGACCTCCTGGGCACTCCAGCGTTCCCCTGGCCGGGGAGGGCGGACCCGCGCCTCCCGGGGCAGCGGGATGTATAGGGCGTGCCGCCAGCCCTGCTGCTGCTCGCGCTGGTGGAAGGCCCGCGGATCCTCCACATCGTCGAATACCCAGCCTAGGCTTCTGGGCGCGGGCCGGTCCACCTCGATCAGCCGCCGTGCCCGCGCGTTGCGCCGCCGGTCCCGCTCCCGGACCTCCTGGGTCTGGGCCCAGGTGGTGGCGGGCGTGGAAGCGTGCCGTGCCCGGGGCGCCTGCCGCGCGTGGGGCGCCATCTTGAGGCGGACCAGCCTCACCCGGTCGTCCACGCTCAGGAACGAGTCGACGACGTGCTGCGGCCGGGTGTTGCGCCAGTAGGCCCCGAACTCGTCCATGAACTCGTCGTCGGCGTCCTCCTCCCACCCGCGCCGCAGCGTCTCCACGGCGCGCCCGAGCGCGTAGTGCAGCACGCCCAGGGGGTCGTGGCGGTCGATCACCAGGCCCTGGGGGATGACGTAGCACACGGCGCCGTCCTCCTCGACGTGCGGGGTGTGGGGGAACTTCTTGGCCCCGTCTAGGCGGACCACCGGCAGTTCCAAGGGGAAGGTGTGGGGCACGCCCACCCGCAGGGCGACCTCCCGCCCCGCCACCCGCGTGGTTCCGGCGATCCCGCTCACGAGCCCACGCCCCCGCATCCACGGGGCGTGCTGCTCCGAGCCGCGCAGCAGGCGGGCCCCCTCCAAGCCCGCCTGCCGCGCGAACTCGAGCAGGAGCGCCTCAAGCTCAGTCCTGTTCAACCTGGGGCCCCACCGCGCAGCCCGAGGAGCCCGAACCCGCGACAGCCCGGCCCGTGGGGGTGGAGCTCTTCTCCTTGTCGGGCACCGGGAAGTCGGCCCCGAAGTGCTTGGCCAGCTCGGCGCACGCGTCGTGGACCTCGAGCTTGCTGCGTGCGGTCTGCAGGGCGCCCAGCAGAGTCTCGAGCTTGGCCTTGAAGGCTTCCATCTGCAGTCCCGTCATCTTGCTGAACAGGTCGCCGTAGGGCTCGACCGGCAAGTTCACCTTCAGGCGCGAGTAGAAGCGCTGGTCCTCAGCGTCCCAGACCAGGCTGAAGTTGTCCAGCAGCCGCTGCACGAACTTCTCCAGCGCCTCTCGGTCGTCGTAGGTGACCTTGAGGCTGACGGCGTCGGTGCGCTTGCTCACCTCGAACCAGTGGTATGCGGCCGCCGTCAGGCCGATCCCGATGGGGGCGGCGCTGCCGTCCGAGCTGAAGCGCTCGTCGCGCCAGCGCTTGAGGTAGCGGATGCAGCGGCGGAACTGCCGGGCGTCGTCGCCATCGAGCTTGGTGGCGATCAGGTCCTGAAAGCCCTGGGGGTCGCTGACCTGCCAGAAGCGGTGGTCCTCCCCGGAGTTCTCCTTGCCCTTGGCCAGGTTCAGCTTGCGGTTGGCGCTGAGCTCGGGGTCGGCGTAGACGGCGAGGTCGACGTGGTAGCCCGGCTTGAAGACGGTGACGCAGGAGCGGCGGATCTCGGCACCCTGCTCGTAGTTCGCCAAGGCGTCGCGGACCCACTTCTTCACGTCGACGGCGTCACGCCCGTCCATCGCCACGTTCAGGACTACCCCGACGTCGATGTCGTACTCACCCCCAGCGAGCGGCTTGACGCCGGTGTTCATCGCGTAGCTGCCCTGGTTGAAGGTCCAGAAGGTCGGGGTGTCCTCCTCCTTGTCCTCGAACACCTTCTTCAGGCCCTCGCGAAGGGCTTTCAGCACCGCGTCGCGCTCGTCCCGGAGGGCCTTGTTCTCGTCGAACCGCTCGAGCTTGATCTTGCCGTGGAACTCGTCGAACTGCTTCTGCACATTGGCCATGGCCCACGTCCTTTCGCGCCAGAGGCGGAGTTGACTTCTGCCCTTGGATAATACCAAGGATCACGTTCTGCGCTGGGCGAATTTTCGGCTGCACCAGAATCCCGTAGATTCGATGAATACCAGAGCGACGTCGGGGAAGTGGTCAAGAGGCTCTGGTGGCGGCAGGCGGGGGGGGTCTTACGCCAGCAGCAGTTCGCGCAGCCTGGGCAGGGCCTCCTTGAAGAGCATCAGGAACTTCACCTGCCCCCCGCCCCGGGCCTCCCAGAGCTTGCCGATGTCCTCCTTCTCGACTGTGTCCGGGTTGCCCCTGAGGTGATCACCCTTGTACTCGAGGGCGATCACGCGGCCGTCGTTCAGCTCGACCACGAAGTCTGGGTAGGCCTTGTCGGTCGAGGTCTGGAACCAGAAGGAATGCCGGGGCTGCCGGGCGATGTTGCGCACCCAGTGCCTCACCTCGGGCATGCCGTCCAGCGCGATGGCGACGGCCTCTTCTTCCTTGCCAGGTTCCAAGTCACCGGGCAGGCCGTAGTAGTGTCGGCTGAACTGGTGCGGGCCCTCGTAGAGCCGTGAAGCCGGGTACTGCACCCCATAAGAGAAGACCGCGTCCGCGCCGACTAGGACGTCCTCTGGGCGTTCGAACAGCAGCGCCTGGTGGTTGAGCTTTTTCGCCACCTTGCGGTAACCGTCCACCTTGGCCTTCACGGCGTCACGCAGCCGGAAGCGGTCGTAGGCCAGGTCTTCAAGCTTTGCCCCGCGCACTTCCGTTAGGAAGCGCACCAGGCGCCGCAGCCAGAGCGTGCTCGCCGTCGAAGTCACGTCCTCATGCCGAAAGCTCTGGTCGAGCCACACCACCAGATCCACCTCGCTTGCCACCGTGGTGTGGTCGAACTGCAGCCGCAACTCCTGCAGGGTGTCGACCCCATCGTCGCGGTGTTCCTCCACCTTGCCCTTCTCGGTGACGTCGATGATGCCGCTGGCCACCGGGCGAGGGGTCAGGGTGTACTCCTGCTCGGTCAACTCCGCCGGATGGTCCGTGAGCTTCCAGCCGCGGTCGATCAGCACGCTATCGTCGAACAGCACCGGTTGCGCCTCGCCCTGGAGGCGCACGGTCAACCAGGGCACCCGGAAGGGTACGCCGCGCTCGCTGGGCGGCGCCTCCAGGAAGCGGTGCACGCTCTCGAGGACCGCTTGGTCGTCGGTGTCCGCCGCGGCCGCCTGGAGTTGCTCGGTCTCCGCTTCATTGAGCGTCTTTGCGCGGATGGTGACGCGCCGCGTTGCCGGGTCGTAGTCCACCTTCTGGGCCAGGGCGCCGGTGAGCTTTGCTGGGTCAAGCCCGCCGGTGAGCACCACGCTGGGGTCGCCATCAAGCTCCTCCAGATTGGGCACGAAGATCGGCCCCAGGCTAGGTGTCTGCCCGGGTGCCCCTGGCTCTATCGCGGGCTCGTCAAAGAGGCCGCCGGCCTCCATGGCCCGCTTGCCCTCGTATTTCGAGAAGCCTCCCTGCACTAGGCCATCGCTAAGCTGGCGCAGCGTCTTGGCGAAGTTGTCGGAGGTCACCAGCACGTAGGCGAGGTTGAGGCTGCGCACCTGCTTGGGCTGCGCCTTAGGAAGACGCAGCACTCGGCCCACGAACTGCTCCACGGCGGTCTTGCTGCGCAGCTCGGCCACCGAGCACAGCACGTAGGCAAAGGGGCAGTCCCAGCCTTCGCGCAGCGCCTGCACCGTGATGACGTGGCGCACCGGACTGCCGGGGTCCATCAGGTCAATGCCGTCGAGCTCCTTGACGTTGCCAGTCGCGACCTTGATCTGCTCCTCGGGAACGCCGAAGCGGTTCACCAGCTCATGCCGCAGAAATTCCGGGGTCAGGGTGGCCTGTTGGGCATCGTTGGCCTGGGCCTGATAGAGGATGATCGGGCGGATCTGCTCGCTGGTGAGGCCGCGCTCGCGCGCCGCGTCCTGCTCGAGGCGGTCACGCAACTTCAGGGCCCGCCCGACGATGGTCTGCCAGGAGGGGTGGGTCTGCAAGCGCACCGGCAGCTTGATCATGCCCTCGGCCTTGAGCTGAAAGGCGCTGACCGTGTAGAAGACGTTGCTGCCGTACTCCTCCTTCTGCGGGTCATGCTTGAGGCTGGGCGTGGCCGTGAGCTCCAGAATGCACGACGGGCGGAAGCGCTCGAGCGTCTTGAAGGACAGCTTGGTGCCCGCGTTGTGCGCCTCGTCGACGATGACGAAGGGCCGGTGCAGCCGCAGGACGTTGGTCAATGAGTAGGCCACCGTCCCGTCCGCGCGCTGCAGTTCCTGCTGCTGCTCGCGGGGCAGGCCTCCGAAGTGGTGCATCAGGGCGCCGGCGCTCTCGTAGACCTTGCGGGTGCCCTCATTGTCCACCCGCAGGGCTGCCAGGGTGCTGACGATCACGGTGGTCGCCGAATCGAGCGTCGCCTTGGTCACCGAGAGCGCCTCGGCGAGGTCCAACACCTCCACCGGGCGTCCGCCCACCGCCGCCTCGAGGGCCTGGCGGTAGGGGTGCTGACGGTTGCGGAGCGCCCTCAGGGTCTGGGAGACGATCTGGTCGGTGGGGGCCAGCCAGACCACTGTCGTGTGGTCGAGCTGCAGGTACTCGGAGGCCGCGATCCCCACCGCCCGCGCGGCGACCAGCGTCTTGCCGCCCCCGGTGGGAATGCGGATGCAGCCGTAAGGGACGCCAGGCAGTCCCGGGGCCTCGACGTAGGTCAGGGCTGGCGCCTTGAAGTGCGCGCGGGTCTGGTGAAAGGCGTCCGCCGGGCTGCCTCCCGAGCGCGTGAGGCTGAGGAACATGGAGAAGGCGTCCAGAGCCTCCTGCTGATAGGTCTTGAGCTCGATGGTCATGCCTGCCTCACGGAGTAGGGAACCTGCTTGAAGGTGGCCCGGTGCTGACCCAGCAGCAGGTCATCGATGTGCTTGCCCTCGGCGTAGAGAACCCGCTTGCGCCCGCTTTTTCGCAGCCCGGCGAGGTGCTCGCGGCGAAGTTCTTCGCCCAGGAAGAGGTAGTAGTCGGTGTCCTCGTGGGTACCGACAAAGGGGGCCTCCATGCCAGCGTCGGCTGGAAGCGGCGTGCCCGTCTCTGTGAAGTAGACGTGGCGGGCGACGTCGAGGAACGTCATGGCCTCGCTGATGTTGCCGAACTCGTCGAACAGTTGTTCGCCAAGGGTGCAGAAGCGCAGACCAGCGCCCCCTTCCCAGTTGCAAGCCTCGGTGACCCCGGCCTCGTCCTCGCCAGACGTCACTTTGCGCAGCCGGGGAAGGATGTGATCCATCACTGACCGGGTCTCCTCGAGCATGATCCAGCGTCGTTCGAGCTTCTGCGCCGTCGCGCCCGTCGTCCCGGAACCGGCGAATGCATCCAGCACAAAATCGCCAGGCTTCGTGGTCATGTCTATGATGCGGGCGAGCAGTTCTTCTGGCTTGGGAGTGTCAAACGCGTTAACGCCCAGGCCTTCATATAGCTTGGTCTGGTGAGCTTTGGCCTGGCGCATGGTGGTTAAGTCCGCCCAGATCGTCGGGTGGGGGCGTTCCGGACTGGGCGGGGCATACTCTCTGGCGTAAGGGACCCATTTGAGCCCACCGTTCCCGTCGGGTCGCTGCTTCCAGATGAGTTCGCCGCGGTTGATCAGCTGGTCCACCGTGGCTTTGGCTTTCGCCCACCTGGCTTCGCGACCATCATCATGAACGGGGTAGACGTCAACTCCGTCTGGCCCAGGAATGGGGAAGAACATCGTTGGTCGGTCCTTGCGCAGACTGTTGCTGCCATTCTTCTTCAGGAGACGATCACGGCACCGACGGCCCTCCTCATCAATGAGGCTGTAAGCGTCCGCAATGGAGGCGTCTTGCTTGCGCTTGAACTTCACTCTTGTAATGTCCCGCGCATAGCAGAAGACATGTTCATGGTCGGGCGCGATTGAGACGTCGTTCGTATTTGGGCTGTCTACCTTGCGCCAGATGAAATCGGCAACAAAATTCCGTGCTCCAAAGATCTCGTCGAGGAGCAGTCTAAGGTGAGCCGATTCATTGTCGTCAATGGACACGAACAAGACACCCTCAGGCTTCAAAAATCGCTTCAGCAGTTGCAGACGTGGGTACATGAAGCACAGCCACTTGTCGTGTCGACTGAGGTCCTGGGCTTCGTTGCCCACCACCTTGCCAAGCCAAGCAGCCACTTCCGGGCTGTTGACGGCATCGTTGTAGATCCATTTCTCCTCGCCCGTGTTGTAGGGCGGGTCTATGTAGATGAGCTGAACCTCACCACCGTAATAGGGCAGCAGGGCACGCAGCGCCTGGAGGTTGTCGGCGTGAACCAGGAGGTTGCCACTGGCGGCATCGCCGATGCTCAGAGCGGGATCACAGCGCAGCGTTCGGTAGGGAATTTCATTGTGGTGGTTCAGGACGGCTTTTTTGCCGATCCAATCGAGGGTGGGCATCGCAACCAGAATAACGGGCACCCTCGGGCGGCGTTGCTCAATTTGGGAAGGAACGTACTCGAGCCTCACTCCGGCAAAAGAGCTGGGCAGCTCGGGATATCTCAGCCGCCCCGCTTCGCGTCTTTTTCTTCAGACGCCGCGCCCAGCACCGCGCTCTTCCAGCTACGCCAGCGTCGTCGGCAGGTCGCTTGCCCGACCCACGATGCGCTGCCGATAGCCGTCCTCGTTCACCTCGGCCAGCACTCGCAGTTCAGGCGACGCTGGTTCCACCGCCAGGCACTGCACCGCAATGGTCGGCTCCGGCGGAATGTTCTTCACGGTCATGTCCTTCCGGCGCACGCGCGCCAGCGGAGCGCGCCTCAGTCGTACTGTGAGAACGACACCCGGTGCCCACCCCCGACGTACTCCACGACCCGCTCGATCTGGTCGGAGCTAAAGTAACGCCGCAGCAGGCCGAGGGCCACTCCCTCGCGGATGGTCAGGGCACCTGCATGGAACAGCCAGGCGATGGGGTCGTGGCGGTAGAAGGTGTGCACGAAGACCTCCAGCGCCTCGTGTACACTCGCGGCTTCCAAAATCAGCACCTGCAGGAGCGCGCCCTCTTCGGTCGGCGCGTGGCGCAGCGAGAGGGTGTAGGTCTTCATGGCGCGGCTCATTCCAGGTTGTACGAACAGCTCAGGCTGAAGTTCAGATTCTCACTGGTCAGTGCCAGCGCTTCGAGCCCGTCTAGAGACGCCGCTGTGCACCAGTGCCGCAACGGCTCACGGGCCACACCCTGCCGAACCGTCGGCCAGAACGTCTGGGGCTGCTTCTCTCCACGGTAGAAGCTGTGCCAGAACAGCTCGAGCGCCTCGTCCTCGCTCCGGGCAGAGGTCACCAGCACCTGCACCAGCACACCCTCGCCGGTGGCGAAGTGGTTCAACGACAGTGTGTAGACCGTCCATTCGCCTGATGGAACGTCAGGTGGTTCAGGTGGTGCAGTGTCAGGCCGCATCTCTTCCTCCCGGAGTTCAGGTCGCGAAAAAGCTGCCGCCCGCTGCGGCCAGACGGCAGACCAGGCGGACCCGCGGATCCCCGGGGTTCCAGTCACCCTGCAGGATGTCGCGGGGGGACTCGCCGCGAAGGGTGTAGCGGGCCCGCTCGAACCACTGGCGGATCCCGTCATCGCTGTGGGTCACGCGCAGGTTCGTCACAATCCGCAGCAGCGTCGCCTGACGGGCTAGGCCGGCTGGCGAACAGGCCTCCCACCCCCCGAGCAGGGCGGTCAGCAGCTCATCGCCCAGCAGGGCGCGCAGCGCTTCCTGCTCGGGCTGAACGTCAGGCGTGGGGTGTCTTCCGGCATCGCCTTCCAGTGCCACGCGCAGCGCCATAGGGCAGGCCTCGCGAAAGTTGGGGTCGCGCAGGGCCCCCTGCAGCCGCCACCCCAGCAGGGCGCGCAACATGCCTTCACTGGGCGGCTGTGCCTCGCACGTCCACAGCCGCAGCAGCGGCAGCCCGGCCACCCTCAGAATCCGGTCCTTCCGCACGTCACGCTCCAGCTGCGGACTGCATTCATGCTGGGGGCCATCCAGTTCCAGAACCAGCAACGGCTGCTCGGTCTCGACATGTTCGACGACCAGGTCCACGTGAACGCTGGCGTTGGCCAGAAATGTCCGGTCCGCCTCGTCAAGCAGAGCATTCATGACCTGCACATCCAGCACCTGGCGCAGAGGCACCCGGGGCCGGACCACGTGGGGCGCAAAGACCTCGCGGCAGAGTGAGCGCAGCACCCGCTCCCCGGCATGCGGGGCCGGGCAACGCACTGTGTTGTCGCTTCTCAGCACCACCCGCGCCCCGACCGCCGAGTTCAGGTCGCGCTGCACCCGGGTCCGCAGCTCGTCGGGCAGCGCGCAGCGCCCGGGCAGCAGCTGCACCATTCCCGCGGCCGCAAGAGCCGAAAGCCGGGTCTGGAGTCCGCTCTCCGGGAGATCCAGGGCTCCCGCCAGCGTTCCCAGGTCGGCGTTGCCCCCCTTCGCCTCTAGCACCAGAAGGATGTGCCGGTCCCCGGGCACCAGCTCGGGGTAACGCACCACCGGGGAGGGCCTGGGCTTCGGGGGAACCAGGCGAAGGGGCTCGCGCGGCGGTGCGGTGAGCTGGGCGGTCATGGTCTACTCCCCGTTCCCGGTGCGCCGGCTACGCCCGGTACCGATGTGGCCCACCATGCAGCCCTGGATCAACACCTCTTCGACCTTGAAGGTCATGGGAGCGTAAGCGGGGTTCTCGCTGGCCAGCGTCACCGTGCCGTTGTTGCGGCTCCAGCGCTTCAGCGTGGCGGTGTTCTCATTGGGGAGGGTGACCAGCACGATCTCGCCACTCAGAGGTTCCTCCTGCTGGGGCCGGATAGCTACCAGATCTCCGGGATAGATGCCGATGCCCGTCATGCTGTCGCCGCGCACCTTCAACAGAAAGTCGCCCTCGTGCAGGTCCAGCACATCCTGAAGTCGAGTGGCGTAGGCCTCGATCTGCCCTTCGGCCAGCGTCGGCTGCCCGGCGGCGATTTCTCCGAGAATCGGGAAGCGCAGGTCGCGCCCGGGCAGTTCCGCCCCGGTCATCTGCCAGCCCTCCTCGCTCAACCGAATGACCCCGGTCTGCCGCTCCTCAGCCTCATAGCGCACCAGGCCCCTGTTCTGTAGGTCCACCAGGTAGACCCGCAGATTCTGGCGCTTCAGGCCCAGCGCCTCACCAATCCGCTTCGTCGTGATGGGCTCACCCAGGCGCTCCAGGCGCCCGATCTCCTGCAGGATCTCGCGCTGTCGCCTGGTCAATCGGGGCCTGGGCTCATCGGTCATCATGTCACCTGGAATGAGTATGCGAGACCGCCTTCGCGAATGCAAGCGGGGGCGGGGCAGGGTGGGTCAGGTTGGGAGAGTCAGGCGCCCTGTTCCAGTGGGCTTCGCCCTTCAGCTTTGCCAATTCTCCCCGGCGGCCAGGTCGGCGGCGAGGTCGTCCAGGCCGGACTGGACGTGCATGAGGTCCTCTTTCTCGAAGCGGCGATACATGTCGCGCTGCATCAGGTGATTTCTGCCCCGCAGCGCGGGCGAGAGCCGCCAGTCCCCCCCGGTGGCCTGCGCCCAGACATAGGCGGCCGCGAAGCGGTTCTTACCGCCGTGCTTGCCGGGCAGGCACTGCGTTGGGCCCGCAATGTCGCACCAGACGTCCCAGGGCACCTCGGAGAAGTCCTCGAGCCGGCGCCGCAGCGCCGCGTAGTCGGTGAGGTCTCCCCGCCCGTGCAGGGTCGCGGCCAGGGCGTGCAGCGCCCCCGCGAAGGCGTCTGCGCGCCCCAGGGCGTTCAGCACCCCCATCACCTTGTTCGCACTCCCCGTGCCACTTCCGCGCGGAAGGTCCAGCGCTTCGGCCGTCTGCACCCAGCTGTAGTCGGCGGTGAGCTTGACCAGCGCCATGCTCACCACCCGCCGCGCATAGTCCTCGCCGATACTGGACTCCGCCAGCAGCGGCGCGAAGCGCTCGCGGTACACGCCGAGCCACAGCAGCTGCGGCACGTGCTCGGCCCGGAAGCGGTACCCGCCGGGCGGCACGAGGCGCGAGCGGCTTCCCACCCGGATGTCAAAGCCCGCCCGGGGCGCGAGCACCGCGTCTAGGGCCTCGGCCAGCGGCCCCTCGAAGTGGAAGTCGGTACCCATCAGGCGCAGCTTGCGCTGCTTGACCGCCCGCGCCCGCTCCACCAGGGGCGCCAGGCGCTCGGCGAGCTCGCCCACGCTGCCAGCGGCCAGCAACTCCACCGCCGGGGTGAGCACGGCTGCCATCAGCGCCGCGGAGCGCTGGGTCCCCCGGTAGGCCGCGATCGTGGGGCCGCCGCGGCCCCCCTCCCGCTCGCGCCGGCTGATCCGCTGCTCCAGCCGCTGGTCGCGGTCCTCGACATAGGCCTCTACCTCGTCCAGCAAGAGCGGCGGCAGCTCCCCCAGGTCGCCCGCACGGGCCCCATACAGCAGCAGCGCCGCCACCGAGCGCAGGTGGCCCACGTATTCCAGCGCCGTGCGCTCGCGGCCCGCCACCCAGCCGCGGCCACGATCCAGCACGCCCAGGATGACGTGCTGGGCCGCCAACACCCGGGGGAAGGGGGTGAGGTCATGGGCGCGGGCCCGGGCCAGGTCGAAGCCGCAGGGCCGGGCGAGGCGTCCGGTCCTGCACTGGCCCACCGGGGGCGCATTCCAGCAGTGCCCCGGGCGCGGCACCTGGGAGGCGAACAGCGGGGTGCCCCCATGGCCCTGGCGGATGTGGCCGAACAGCTTGCCGCACGTCGGGCAGGTGTCGGCGTGCAGCACTCTGTGGTGCAGGCAGGCGAAGTGCAGCGGCAGGCGCCAGGAGACCTGCAGCGCCCGGGTCTGCGCCACGCAGCGCGGGCAGATCCAGCTGGTGTCGAAAAAGGCCCAGGAATCCAGCGCGGCCCGGCGCACACTGCCCGCGTTGTCAGGCTCGAGCCCCGCGAGGTCCAGCGCCACCCCGTGGTAGTGGGAGAGCAGCATGCCCCGGACCTGCGCCTCATCCAGCCGGGTGAGCCGGGCGAACTCGCGCAGGCGGGCGGGCTCCAGGTCGATGCCGTAGGCGGGGCCGATCTCCTCGACCCGCTCCGCGTCGATCAGGCCGGTGCGGAACAGGGCCGTGAGCAGGGGAATGGGAAGGGGCAGCCCGGCCGCCAGCGTCTCCAGGTAGGAGGGCAGGCTCTGCCCAGGCACAGGAATGGGACGGGACTGCAGCACCCGGCGCGAGGGTAGACCCGAAAGAGCCAGGCTCATGCGGCCTTCCCCTTCCGGGGGCTGCCGGTGTCCTGCGCCTGCTGACCCTGCAGGCGCTCGTAGTGGAACTGGGGGTTGCGGGGCAGCTTCGTCTGCTCCAGCAGCTTCTCGGTGATCGTCTCACCGTGCCCCACGGCCAGGTTGGCGGCCCGGCGCACCAGGCCGACGACGTCCCCGATCCCGCCGTGCGAGCGGCGGAAGAGGTAGTCGCCCAATGCGGTCAGGGTGCCGGGTTCCAGGCGCTCCAGCACCAGCCGGCGCTCCAGGACCTCGAGCATGCTCAGCCAGGCCAGGCTGCGGTTCTCAAAGCGGTGGACCTTGCAGTGCAGGAATCGGCCCCCGGTCTGGGCCTGGTCACCGGAGAGCAGGGCCCCCTCGTCGAAGAGCCCGGAGTTCTCGAGGTGGATGCCCGCGTACACGAAGGTGACGTCCAGGATGTTCGCCAGGTGCTTGAGGTGATTGTTGGCCACCAGGGCCGCCTCTTCCTGGAATTTGTTCTTGCTGCGCAGCTGCAGGTAGTGCAGGTCGTCGACGATGATCACCTGGGTGCCGTGATCCTCCACCGCCTGGGTGATGGCGACGTTGAGGTCATCGGTGGAGACCCGGCGCAAGCTGTCGGGCAGGAGCAGGTTGTAGAAGCGCGCGATGGTGAGGTTCAGCGTCTTCGGGGTCGCCCGGGCCGGCAGGGTGATGTAGACCACCGGCACTGCGAGGTGCACCATCTGCGGATCGACGACGGGATGCTCGCGCAGCAGGCGCCGCTCGAAGCTCTTGCCCAGCTCCGCGACGATGGTGGTCTTGCCCAGCGTCGCGTCCCCGTCGACGGCCCCGCCGGGCTTGGCGCCGAAGCCCGCGTCGAGATTCTCCCACAACTGGAAGCCGATCTGCTTGTGAATTTCGCGCACATCGGGCGTCTCCAGCGGGTCGAAGCGGCGGTGGTAGACCCGGCGCGCCTCGTCGTAGGTCTCGCGGTCCGAGGGGGTCCACAACGCCTTCTGGCGCTCATCCGCCAGCTCGGGGCGCGGGGGTTCTTCCAGCGCAACGTAGTGCCGCCACGACTCGATGGTGGTGTAACGGCGGCGAACCGGGCTCAGGCCCTGGTACTGCACGGAGCGGCTCATGTGGGGTCCTCCTCGAGGTCGAAGGCGGCCATCCAATCGTCACTGATGCGGTCGAGCGACCGGTAGTTCCGCACGGCGGGGGGAACGGCCGGCGCGGCGGGCGGCGGGGGTGGGGTCTGGATGGGCTCTTGCGGGAGCACGGTCTCCCGGTCGCGCTCGGATTGCAGCAGGGCACGCTCCTCGGCGAGCTGCCGGCGGCGCTGCTTGAAAGTCCGGGTCTCCTGGCGAATGCCCCGCACCAGGCTGTCCAGCGCCCGGCTGGCCTCTTCCGGGTCATGCAGGCGGCCTCCCTGCTTCAGGGCGATCAGGCGCGCCCGGCGCAGCAGCTCGCTGCTGAAGGGAGCATCGGGGTAGGCGGAATCGCGGCGGGTGAGGCGGTGCCAGGCCAGCGTCCGCGGGTGCTGCCAGTAGAGGTAGCGCAGGTCGCGGGGGTCGCGCTTGAAGGGCCACTTGCCCCTGAGGTGGCCGTAGTCGCTGGGAAGGTCGCGGAATTCGTTCAGCGCCTCGTGGTCGTACAGCAGGCCCCTGTATTCGATGCCGTAGGTGTTGATCTTGCGGTCGATGGTCTCCAGCAGCTGGTAGTAGATGTCCTGGCCCAGCGGCACGGTCACCAGGCCAGCCTTGCTGATCCCGAGGTCGAACATGTCGTTGGGGCTGAGGTCGGCACCCGGGACGCTGGCCGACCGCAGTTCAGAGTGAATCTGGCGGTGATAGACCGTGGCGATCCATTCGCCGAGGCGCGACTCGATCTCGTGCACGAAGTGCGTGGCCTCCTCCTCGCGCTTTTCGCCGCGTTCATGGGCGGCGTAGCTCAGGTAGCTGCCCAGGTGCTGGGCGAAGCCGCGCTCCATGGTGCCGAACCAGCGCTCGAGCTGGCTCTTGTCGGTGGGGGTGTAGGGCCGGGCCTGCAGGATGCTGACGTTCAGCAGGCGGCAGCCGTTGGTGAAGGGCGCGGAGACGAAGATCCTGCCGTTGTCGACCACCACCGCGTGGGGCGTGACGCTGGGAATCCCGGCGAGGGCGGTGTCTTCGGGCAGACCATGCGCGCGCAGGACCACGTGCCGGGGCACCCCGACGTAGGGATAGGCCGCCGCCTCGGGCCAGCCGGGCAGCATGCGCTTCGGGGTGATGATGTCGTAGAGGCTGAAGACAAGGTCGATGCCCTTCGGGTCGTCGGGCAGCAGGCGGAACGAGAGGATGCAGCGGCTGTAGAGGTCCATCGCGGCGACGAGCTGGTAGCGCCGCGACGTCAGGGTCAGGGGATCAATGGCCAGGAAGTCGCCCAGCGTGACATCGATCAGGACGTACTCGCCGGGAAAGGTGGCGACCAGGGTGAGGTAGACCCCCTGGGGCCTGCGCCCATGGCTGCGCCGGGTGCTCGCGGTATTCTCCAGCCGGCGGGCCTTGCCCAGGCGCTTGATCAGGCGCTGGAGACTGCGCGGACCCTGCACCGGGACGTTCTTCCCGTGCTGGTCCTCCACACTGAGCCGCACGTGCAGCGCGAGGTTCTTGAGGCTGCGGCTGGACGCGCTGACCTGGCGGTGAATCTCGCGCTGGGCGGCCTTCACGACCGCCGGGTGGTGGCGGCCGTGGCCTTCCCGGCGCCGCAGCACCCGCCGGTCGATCAGGGCGATCAACCCGACCTTCTGGTACTCGCGGTAGAGCTTGCGCAAGCGCTCCATCTCGGAAAGAACAGGGTCGGGTTCCGCCCGTGCGTTCAGGCGGCGCTTTTTCTCCAGACCCGGGGGACGGGCTGCGACCAGTTCGCACGCCTTGTTCTGCAGGCGCTGCTGCAGCGGCACCAGGCCCGGGTGGTAGGCGTCGCGGGGTTCCCCGGGCGCCGCGGTGGCGGCCTCCCCGCTGCGGTAACCCGTGCGGTACTCGAGCAGGTGGGCTTCCAGCTCGAGGGCGGCGGCGACGATGGGCTCCGGGTAGGTGTCGAGGATGACGGCGCGGGGGTCGAAGCGGCGCATCTCACGCTCGCTCAGGATCGGGAAAAAGGTGGGGTCTTGCAGCACCTCCAGGGTCTCGAAGGGGGTCTCGCGCCCCAGGGCGTCGCGTAGCGTGACGTGGGTGCCGGTCAGTCCGCTGACGGTCCAGGAGTCGCCGCGCAGGTGGAGCCGGGTGCCGGGCCGGAACTCGAAGGCATAGGGGCTGGCCATGTCACGCCAGCCGCACCGGGGTGAAGTCGTCCAGCAGCACTTCCAGGTCAGCGAGCACCTCGCGGCGCCACATCAGGTGGAACAGCACGGGGCGCACCAGGCACTCGGGGTCCAGGGCGCCCACCAGCTCTCCGATGGTGCGGGGACTGTCTTGCAGGAGCGCCCGCAGCAGGGGCGCATAGACCTCATGCTCGAAGGGGGGACGGTGGTGGGCGCTGAGCCAGCGCAGGTTGTGCAGGAAGGGGCGCGAGGGCTCGGTCCAGACGGCGTAGTTCCAGCTGAGCCGGTCGCACGCCTCGCGGGTGGCCGCGAAGGCGCACGCGGTGTCGGGTCGGTCGACAAAGGCCTTGGGCTTGATGTCGAGGACCAGCGGCCCCTGGCGCCGCCGCTCGACCAGGAAGTCGGGCACGTGGCCGACCACCTTGCCCTCCACCTCCCAGGTGAGCAGGAAGGGCTGGGCAGCGACCCGCACGGTGGCGGGGTCGTGGTCGAGCCGGGTGAGGGCGAACTGCTCGAGCCTCGACTCGAAGGGGACGTGCTGGCCGCTGCGGGCGAGGTAGGCCAGCCCGGTGAGGTGGCGCTGGCCCGGGTAATTCTGGGACTCACGCCAGGGGGCGAGGGACGCGACGGGCGTGTGCAAGAGCGCCGTGAGGGGCGCGTCCGGCAACACGGACCCGTCGCTGCGCTGAAGCGCAACGCGGTAGGATGGCATCTGGCTTCTCCGTTCCGAGGGCCATGAAAGCGCCGGGGCTGCCGCCGAAATCGGATCCCGGCGCCTCTCATGTCACATGAAATGATTTTGCCCTCAGCAGAATCGTAGGCCGCAAGTTGAAAGAGCGCAAGCCCCGCTGCAGACAACGGGGTACACCGGAACTCAATCTAGATGCTGGACCAGGGAGGCCGTTACGCGAAGACATCGGCTTTTGTGGGTATCTAGATGGCACAACAAGAGAAGACCTGCCTGAAGAATGGAAAAAGAACGGGTTCCACTCTGGGCTTGCGAAGCGTTACGCTGGTCGCAGGCCAGGGTGGAGTCCCGTCCCCCGTGAGAAGGCGACAGTACAGGGTGCAGGTCAGCGCAGCAAGGCGGACGGCCGCCAGGAGCGCAGGTCAGCGCAACGCGCCCTTTCTGGACCTCTCCCTGGCCAGGGAGGGGTGGGCCAGGCGGCCACCAGAAAAAGGCGCGGAGGACAGTAAGATGCAGGCTGCGCTCTATTTGCGCAGTCGCCCCTGATAGAACCTGCGTGACGCAGGTGGGCAGGGAGACAACATGGGCAGTAGACCGCGATTGACGTCGACGGTGGCGCTGAGTGTGCACCTGGGTGACGGCGAGGAAGACGGCTGGGCGTGGCTGCAGGACGTCGAGGAAGTCCTGCGGCGGCTGAGGCGCGGAGAGGTGCGCTGTAATGAGGATCGCCTCCCCCGCGCAGAGGCGCAGCGGCTGGTGAGCAGCGTCTCAGCGCTGCTGCGGGAACGGCTGGAACAGGACTTCGGTCCTGAACCGGTGGATGGGCCTTGCTGGGAATGGGCGCCGGTGGTTAGCAGCGCAGCGCTGCGAGTCTTGCGGGGCAGCGGTGGTCAACCGCACCTTCAGGGCACGGCGACAAAGCTGCTGCTGCTGGCCACTGCAGAGGCGGGCCTGCCCTTCGTGTGTCCAGGAGAGGCCGCATGGCTGAAGCTGTATTTCGAACCCCTGCAGGACGAGGGGAGTATGACGCGGGCGCGCTGGCTGGAGAACGGCGTCTCCATCAACCGGCCCTTTGACTCGCTGAAGGACCGTTGCCCGGATCATGTGGTGCGCCTGGACAGGTATGCCAGCTCGGAGAAAAGAGGAGCGGCCCGGGCCTATGGGCTGACGCGTTCTGGCCGGGAGGCCTTCCGAAGCGAGCTGGTGAAGCTGGGGCTGGACGAGGCTCTGCTGGAAAGCATGATGACCTCTTTGCAGGCGGGAGTTCGCGTGTCCGAAGAATACCCACAGGCCTTGATGGTCGATCCTGATGCGGAGCTTGAGCGGCAGATGGCGAAGCCATCAGCGCAGAGCGAGAACCGTGCGGCGCGGCGTTCGGGACAGGTGAGCGCATGACGCACCGCATGAAGGTGATTCGTAGCGGCAGTGGGCTCTTCGCGTACTTACCAGCAGCGCTGGTGAAGGAGATGGGCATCAGGGAGGGCGACGCGTTCATGGGCACAGCTCAGGGGGAGCGGTTGGTGGCTGTCCTGCGGACGCTGAACGCAGAGGCGTTGATTGCGGCACTGACCGAGCACAATCAGCATGCCGAGGACGGCGAATGACAACTCTCCTCCCTGAATTCAAGCCGGGCGATGTGGTGGAGAATGTCGCTTCTGGCAAAAGAGGCATGGTGCTGACAAATCAGCAGTACAACGCCGGGAGCCTGGCCGTATTACTGGCTGCAGTCACCTGGGATCCACGCGGCAATCCTTTTGAAGTGCCGCTGCAGATGCCCCAGATCGGTATGGCGGTGCTGGCCGATGTGGTGGAGCGTTGTCCCCGGGCGCACCTTCGTGTGCTGGGAACCGTGGCGCCTGAAGTGCTGTGGGAGGTACTGCTGAAGCACAAGGCAGTGGTCACGCAAATCTGAGGGCTAGGCACGGGGGCGCTGCTAATTCGGCAATGCCCCCCGTGCTTAGCCCTTCCACATGTGCAGTTCGCCCTTGCGGAGCGCGCCCTATGCTGCATGACATGCACGTCAGTGACCACACACCCGAATACCTGTATCGCATTGAAGTTCGCAAAGGCCAGGGGCAATGGCTAGGCTGGTTCCGCGGAGGTATCATCGACTTGATTGAAGGCAATGTCGATAACACTGCTCTCGAGGAGTTGACCGACGAGCTATTCACACTCGGGAGCAGAATTGTTCATCCAGAAGGCCTTAATGCAGACGTACGCTTCTGGTATACTGAGGCAGGCTACGAACAAAATAAGAGGGTCGTCGACCTACTGCAGCAGGCATTGGCCATGAATACCGAGGGTGCCCATTACGAGGTGCAGGTGCGCCGCCAGCCACGCCTTCACGGATGGCTGAGCGCGGACGATCTACAAGTCGCTTACCCGCACGACTTCGATAATCAGGGTACTGATGAAGTAATAAGGGGGCCGATCTGCATACCTTAAAGGCATGATATTACAACTGTTGGTCCAGCACGGCCATCAACACGTCCCGCTGAGCGAGTGGAACCCACCGCTCTTCAAGGTGCTGCGCCAATTCCCGCTTCAGCTGCCTGCGTAGGCTGGGATCAGGAGGCGCCATCTGGCCCCTCTTTATCTGAGATGCCCAGGTGACCAGGATGCGCCAAGCCGTACGGCCGTCCTCGCGCCGGAACGCGCCAGCGTCCAGAGGACTGCAGACCTCATCCAACTCGCCATTTGCCCTCGCAAGGGCCTCAACCAGACCCACACCGAACACGGTTAGATGCGCCTGCGCCTGATGGATCTGCGCTGCCTCGGGGCGGCTCGTTGCGAGTTCCAACTGGGCGAGTCGTCCATGGGCGAGCCAGTCCCCCTGCGCGGCGGCCGCCTTCAGCCATGTACGCGCAGCTGGCGCTGGCCGGCACAATAACCACGCGGGCAACAATAGGGGCGATTCGCCTGGACCCACCCGCACATTAGGCGCAGTCACATCCATCCATGCGCCGCGCGCGTAATGCTCGCCCAGCAGTCGGAGAGCAGGCACGAAGGGTGCCTCACTCACCAACTCTGGGGGCAGCAGCATGCCGCCAGCGCGGCGCAAGAAAGCCTCCCCACGGCGGGGGAAGAGCGGCAGCAACTGACAGCCCTCCATGTAGGAGTCCAGACCCGCAGGCGGCCTATCCCAGAACCCCACACCCTGGCGGTAGTGCACAGTGACGCTTTTTCGCGCACGAAGCTTACGCTGCGGCAGCGGTTGACGCTGCTCAGCCTTGAAGACTGCTAAGCGAAGGGCCGCTTGCACACGCGCCGGACGTGGCACCCAGAACAGCTCCTTACCGGGCAGGTAGCGGTACTCGCGCAGCAGGTGGTGCGCCCAGCGTTCTGCCGCCTTGCAGTCGGGGGACCAGCGTGCCTCCACCAACTGATATCCGCCAGGACTGCCTGTGGGGTCATTAAGCTCACGTGCCCGGCGCTTTAGGGCATCCGTTGCTTCCGGATGCGACGCAGCGGTCAGGCCGATCTTGTACAGGCCTTCGCGCAGGGCCGGGCTGCGCATCACATACACGAAGCCCGGCGTACGTGGGACGAGGGTGGTGTCCTCCACCCGCGCATGCTAAGGGATCGTGCGCCTCTGAGGCCTCCAGCTATACGCATACTCTCCCTTAGACCCTTGCACGCCCTCTAAAAGCCTGTGCTGGAGCGGATAGAAAAAATGGGAAAATACAGCATCGTTATGCAGGACGTATGCAATTTTCCCACAGCAAGAAGAGTGCGCTGTCATCGCAGCGCAGTGGGAAAGTAAATTGTCCGCCGACATATATGACAACTTGAAGGACCAGTTGGCAATCAGTTGGCGAAAGAGTAAAGTCAATCTGACCACACCTGGAGCGGCGGCGCCCCGATGAGGGCGCCGCCGCTTCCTCCCCATCTGGCACGACCCTGCGTGAGGTGCCGATGTACAGCAACTTCCAGGTCGACTTCCTGACGAAAGCCAAAACATCCTCGACGGGGGTGGGTCTGCTCGAAGTCTCGACCCTGCCGTTCGAGACCTGTCAGCCCGTACGGCGTCCCCGGGCCTACCACGGGCAGCGACATTTTCCCAATCTCTATTTCTTCGAGAAGATGTCAAAGCTCATTCTCTGCGAGAGTCGGAATGAGCGAGCCGCAGTCATGCTCCTCGACTTCAACCCCATCATTGACGTCGTTGCAACACAACCCTTCAGATTACATTATAAACTCAAACAACGGTCCTATGTACATTATCCTGACATATACACAAGAGATAGGTACGGAAGGGTATGCATTATAGATGTCAAGGCACTCGATTTCGTCGACGATGCGGATTTCCAGCGGCAGGCGGAGGCGACGAAAATCGCATGTGATCAGATCGGTTGGGGTTACGAAATACAAACCGAACCTCATCCGACCTTCTTCTCAAACGTTTCTTGGCTCTCAGGCTACAGGAGCCTCCGTGAAGAGAAGGCAGGCTACGCCGATTCCCTTGTCGACAACGCTCATCTTACGGAACACTCCATCGGCTCCCTCATAAGGAGTGTCGACGGCCCTGCCTATCTGGTACGACCGATCCTCTTCTGGCTCCTTTGGAGACAAGTTCTCAACGTAGATCTGTATCTACCGATGACTGACAGTACACCAATTCTGACCGAAGCGCGGGGTGGTCACTCTGCCGAACGCTAGTCGTATATCCATCGGCTGCAAGCTCATGTTCGACGGTGAGGTCTATACGGTAGTGGGTTTCGCCGGCGCGACTATTCGACTCAGATCGGTTCACGACAGGATTTCAATCGCCTCCCTGAGTGACGTAGTGGCAACCGGCGACTTCAAGATTCTCGATGGTGAAGATGAGGGCGAAAGTAACGATTCTTTCGTCTCTCTCGACATTACCGCCGAACAGCGCCAGGCAGCTACGACTCGCCTGGCTCATCTGCGGGAAGCCATAACCGGCTTCCGGTCCGGCTACGCCGAGCTGGCGCTGCCCGGAGAGCCACGCGACGAGTACAACCCAGGATTGGTAGGGCTCACCAGCCGAATGAGAAACAAGGCCGAAGAGCTGGAGATAGGTCTGAGAACGTTATATAGGGACAAAGCGAATTATGACAAGCTCGGTTTCATAGGTCTGGTAGATCGAAGGCAGATACGACCTGTGAATCCGACGGGCCGGGCCGATCATCGACTCGTCGCCGCGATAGACCAGGTGATTCAAGATCAAAAGGACAAGACCAATGTCGGCTACGGAAAATTGCGGCGTGACATTGTAAAGCTACTGGGTAGAGAACATGGAGAGGGTGAGGTCAAGATTCCGAGCATCCCCACCCTCAACAAGTTGATCACGGAACGCTCACGTGGGAAGTACCTGAACCACTCGTCGAAAACCCGGCGGGGCGCCGCCAGCAAACCATCCACGCCATACCGTCGCTTCGAGGCCCAACGTCCCGGCGAGTACGTCATGATCGACAGCACTCCACTGGATGCCTTCGGAATGGATCCCATCTCCCTGGAATGGATTCCGCTCCAGCTGGTCCTGGCCGTCGATGTCTACAGCCGATCGATCCTCGCCTGGAGGATCGTACATCGGGACAAGCAGGTTGACGCCGCGTTGATGTTGTACGACATCATTCGACCGAAACGCTTTCACCCCCACATTCCAGAAAGCTCGCGCTGGAGTCGGACGTACGTCGGCGTGCCGGAGAACATCGTCGTCAATCTATCGGAAACGGACCTCCCGGAGGGCGTGATGGCGGTTCCCGTGATTCGACCGGAGAACGTCATCGTCGACAGAGGAAAAATATATATGTCGGCCGTGTTCGAACGCGCATGCGTGATTCTAGGCATCAACGTTCAGCCTGCCCGCCCGCGAACCGGGTCCGACAAATCTTACGTCGAGCGTATGTTCAATACGATCGGCAGCATGTTCCTGCAGTACGTACCAGGCTACAAAGGGCCGAACGTGTGGTCACGGGGCACACCCGAACAGGTCGAGGAAGAGGCTTTCAGTTTCGTCGACGAACTCGAAGTCTATTTCGCCGACTGGGTCTGCTCGTTCTGGCAGAAAAGGTGGCATCCTGGCCTATGGGAGGAGATCGCACCGGGTTTGAAGTTGACCCCCAACGAGCGTTACGAAGAGGGGATCACGCGGGCGGGTTTCGTCTACGTACCCAGAAACGTCAATCTCTACTACGAGCTACTTCCTGTCGCCTGGGTAACGGTGGACGACGCCGGACTGCGATTCAAGAACATGCTGTACGACGGTCCAGTGCTGGATCCCTGTCGTCACCGGACTTCCCCGTACGGCGGGGAACATGAGGGAAAGTGGCCCGTCAGCTGCGACCCACGTGACCTGTCCAGGCTCTTCTTCTACGATCTCGACAGTCGGTCGTGGCAGCCGGTACGCCGCGTCCATACCATGAACCCCGACAGACCGTTCAACGACGTGACGCTCGGCTTCGTCAAGTCGCTGATCTTGAGCAGGGGCGGCGAAAACTTGAAGCCTACCCGCGAGCAGGTTTCCAGAGCACTCGATGCGGTGCTGGACAGAATGGACGACGCCGTGCTGGAAAAGCGCAGTGAGCGGCGCCTGGCCGCCCGACGGCTGGAGGAGGCCCGTCAGGCTGCACGCGATCGCACAGGCGGCAACATGACGGGGACGAGTCTCGCCGCAACCCTGACAAGGATGGGAGAGTCGGATTTTCTTCCTGCTCCGACCTCGGCGCCTCCCCGGTTCGTGGACGGGGGCTCCCCGATGCAGTTGCTTGACGATGCCCTCCGAGATCACACGATATCGGGCGACAACTACAACCCCGACGTTTGGGAGGACGAGTGATGGAAGAGCAACAGGAACAGGCAGATTCGGCAGCGTTACCGGACGCTCCTCTCACCTTCGACACCTGGGAGGAATGGGAGGCCTTCGTAAGTCAGAAGCCTGTGGAGAAGCCCTCAAAGGTTTCCCGCACCCAGATGAGTGCCATGACCTTCGATCAAAGGAAACTTTACAATCAAAGTCGGGTGGACTATCACAACAGCTTCGGCCCCATCCTCACGCCCGACATGAGGAGAGTTCACGAAATCCTGCTGCCACTCATCCGAGCGAACCTCCTCGCTCAACCGGGTGCCCGCCGCGGCGCCGTCATCGACGGTGAAGGGACCGTAGGCAAGACGACCATCCTCGCCAACCTCGGCAAGCAGTACGAACTGGAGATGCGGGAGAGGTATACCACAGGCAGGACGCGTCAGAACGACGTGTACAAGCCCGTCGCCTACGTGACCCTGCGTGGAGCCACCACCATCAAGGGGCTCAGCACCAAACTCGCGAAGTTCTATAACACTCCCTACCCGAAGGGTGCGGACGCCGACGAAATTACAGATCTAGTCGTCAACAATGCCAAACGTTGTGCGACGACACTTCTATTCATCGACGACATACATTATTTGAAACCAGGCAACAAGACCTCACAGGACGTCAACAACCACATCAAGGACTTCGCCAACAGCATAGCCGCCACGATCGTCGTCGCCGGGATCGATGTCAAGAACAACAAGTTTTTCACGGAGGGGTTGGGAGAGACGCCCGAGAACTCCAGAAAGTCGCAGACTCGGCGCAGATTTACGCTTCTGGAAGTGGGCAGCTTCAAATACGATGAAGAGGTCGCCTATAGGATTACACAAGGGAGTGATGGAGAGACTCCAAGGGTAGTCACGAACAAAGACGTGTGGATGGACCTTCTGAAACTGTTGGAGAGCAATCTTGTGCTCGGGAGAAGATCCGAGAACACACTGTTGGAATTAGATCAGTATTTGTGGAGCAGAACCGGCGGCTTCATTTCAGCCTTGTGTCATCTGGTGAGGCGGGGTGCGAATATGGCTATTGAAAACGGCAGTGAAAGAATAACAAAGAGTATACTAGAGACGATTCTACTGGACCAGGGCGCCGAGGAGGATTATATCGTGAGATCCCGAACGTCTTCGGGATTAAAATAGAGCCGATAGGGGCAACACCATATGTCGAGTCCGCGCCAGCTCTCCATGGGTATCTTACCGGCAGGAGGCGAGTCCTTCACGAGCTTCATCATTCGCTTCGCGGCTCATCTCCAGGTGCCGGTCTCTACGCTCCTACACGCGACTGGCTTCATCAAGGAACCGCGGTCGGGTAGTATTGTTCCCCGAGACCTGATCCTTGAGAGTGAGCCTTCGGTCCGCAATTTCGCTTACTCGACCCGCTTGGGTGAGGCAGAAGTCTCTCGTCTTTTTCTCGACAGTCTAAACGGTATTGCCCTAGACCTGAGCCGCATCGACAGTCGAAGTCATAATAGTTTACGTTCCGCAGTCATGCAGGAGTGGTGTTACTTCGGCAGCTCCCACGTTTGCCCCTTATGCATAAAAGAAGATGGTGGAGTGTGGCAATTGCGATGGAAGCTGCCCTGGTCCTTCTCCTGCACTAGACATGGCGTCATGCTTATCGACCTTTGTCCAAATTGCAATATTCGCCCAAGTCGTTACGTGCATCGCGGGCCGGGGCACATATACTCTTTAGATGTTCCAGATCCTCTGGAATGTGGCAACCACATTAGAGACGAAAGATTTAGAAACACGGCGTCTGGTAATAACATATGCCACCAACTTCTTCCCCTCGTCGATACACGATCGATAGAGGAGTGGCCCTCAATATTAGAGGCTCAGAAATACGTAGATGGCGCACTAATAGGAAAGACGCCATTGATAGCGGGTCAAGAGGTGTCCAGCTTCGACTACTTCAGAGCATTGAGGACCGTGGCGTCCCTCCTTCGGTTTGCCGGACGCCCGGAAGACGCCGATGGTCTACCATCATTTATACAAGAGAAATTCATCGATCTGATGACCAGCCGGGATGGTATTCTGGCCTTGAACGCACGTGATGGCACGAAGTTGACGCGGCACCTTGAAGCTAGAACAAGAGCCCCGAGCAGCTCGTTCCTTATGGCCTCACTGGTGGTCAAAGCACAAAATATGATACACACCGAAACATACGGGGAACTTGAACATCGGCTTTCGGATCTCTTCTCTTACGCACATAAGAGAACGAGCAGGATGATCAATTATACGGAGGGCTCCCCATACGTCTTGCAAGCATTTCTGAATTGGCGGTCTGTGGGCATGTCCCCAGGCAGAATGAACTTGAGGACGAGGATCACGGGCAAGGAAGGAACACCCTATACCTTTACCGAAGACCACGTCCCACAGCTCTTGTGGCAATCGGACTATGACGAGCTGTTCCTCGACCTACTGTCACCATTCCTCAACACCAATTCCGATTCCGTCATGGGCCGCCGCATGTGCTCAATGGCCCTCATCAGAATCAATTTCAATTGTACATGGGGAGAAGCGGCACAGAAATTGGATTTACCCGTCACTCGGACGACGACCGTGAATCCCACGATGACCTCTCTAGGAGAAGCTGGTCTGTCGGAGGAGTTCGAGAACAGATTGCGTCGACTGGCCGCGAAATTATCAAACGATTCAAACAAAATTGATTACGGTAACAGAAGAAGACTCTTGTCGAATTTCAACACGGTTCCATATGAGGATTGGCAAGAAATACGTGATAAGTTTCGCGTGCAAAACCTGCTACCGAACAGTCGCTCAAGACCAGCGGCCGTCTGGGTATGGTGTCAGGCGACGGGTGGAGAATACCTGCTTTCCCCGGCTCTGAATCAGGGCAACAGAACCTACCAGCGCCAAAACTATAAACTCTTCCTTCGAAATGCGCTCCCGCGCATAGAAGAGGCGCTGCTCGACTACAAAGCCCGTTTATTAGCGGGGCAAACGCATTTTAGACCACTCACGACATATGAAGCTCAAGGAGCCCCAATTTATTACGAGCGTAGTCCATAAGCGTCGGTCTGAGCGGGTCGATATAGTTGGCACAGAAGAGTCGATACATCTCACGTCTCGCCAACGCCCGATCACTTCCCATGCCGGGAGCCAGCCGGTAGTCCCCCTCAGTCAGACGACTCCAGAGCCAGACGGAGGCAAATCTGACCTTACCCCCACGTTTCCCCATCGGGACATCGGCGGCCCGACATATTCCCATCCAGTCAGAGTGTTCGATCTCCTCGAAGTCCCGAAGCAGCCGTCGACGTTCCTGATAGTCGCAGTGATGGATGCCCCGATTCAGTTCGGTCAGTAGATCGTTCATCTGCGATTCGAATTGCGGAACTTGAAAACGACTGCTCAGCAGCGTACTACATTTGTTCGCCAGTCCCATGGCTTGCTCGACCGGAAGTTGAAGATGACGTGCCGCATCTCCCCAGGAGTGTCCGCCGCTCGCCTTGACCAGGGCCATCGAGCAGAAACGGCGGGCGTAGTCCTCGTGGACCCCAGGTAGGAGCCGTGCAAATCTGAAGGTGAAAACCTGCCCCCACAACAATTGTGGAATATGGCGCACCTGAAAGTTTGGGGCACTAGGTTCTCTGCTTACGAATACGCGACGTAAACCCCTATGCAGGCCTGACTCCCGAGGGAGACAATGCTTAAAGGACAGTAGGAAACGGGGTGTGAAGGAGAAGAAGGTGGGCAATCTCCGGACGTATTTGTACCCTCCGCACCTCTCTGCCGCCCGCTCCACGAGAAGGCACAGGTTCTCCGGGGGTGCCTCGGTCCCCAACTCGTGGAGGATCGAGAGCGCCGCCGGAACGAGGGCGGCCATCAGGGCAGCACTGGTAGGGGCACCAGCATACACGTGGGTGTGTGCCCCCCTCGCTCTCTCACCGATCCTTCGACCGGCGTGGGCGAGGCGGTGAGCCCGTTCGTCAAGAACGTGTAGAAACGCGTCCCTCGAAACGGGGGGGACAGAGCCGAGGTCGGCGAGTTCCGCCGCATAGAGAAGGAGAGCACACAGGGAGCGCATCTCTTTGAAGAAGTTCTTCGCCGACGGACCGCCGGGGAGGACCCGAGTCGCCCCGGAGAGGAGCCGCCACACCTCGTGCTGCGCCTGAAGGAGTACCGGCCAGTCGGTCAACGGGTCACAGTGGATGCCCGTCAGAGAACCCCCACAGGGGCCGGCAGCCCTGCCGGTCGCGGCCTCGCCCGGTGGCCTGGCGTTCAGACAGCGGTAGAGCGAAGGCCCCTGGGTGGTGAAGAGGGGCCGACTCCCTCCATCCTGACGGGCTGCCCCTATACGACGCCGGCAGGATGGACAGGTATCGACCAGTAGACATCCATGTCGTGGACAGGCGAATGACCAGGGCAATTTCCAGGCGAGTTGCCAGACACCCTGGTCCTCGAGCAGACACTCGGGGCAGAGGTGGGTGCCCGAGAAGTAGGCCCACTCCCGTGAGGCGACCCTGTGGATGGAGGCGGCGTCCGCAGCGTCGATCCCGCTCAGATCTATGGCCCCGCCGTCGTAACGACTCAGGAGGAGGGCGGCGACCTCCGCGTCCTCCAGCCGTGTCGCCCGGGCGAACGCCCCGAGTCGCCGAGGGGAAAGGACGACGCCATATCCCGCATTGAGAGCCCTGACTTCCTCGGCGTCAATGACCCCCGTTCGGAAGAGCGTCGTCAGGACGGGGACCTGAAGGTCGAACGAGAGTCGGGAGACGTAACTCGAAAAGCTCTCGCCCTGCCGAGGTGCGATGCAGATCGAGAGCGGTCTGACACTCATCAGGAGAACCTCCGGCGGAAGTCGCGACTCTGCACCCTACTGCTTACCGGGCGTCTGGATTTCGAGCCGTATTCCCTCTCACTTCGACGACGCTCAGCCGCACGAGCGTACACAGCCTCGATCCGAACGACGATGCCGGCGTCTTCAACTCTCGACCTTGAACCGCAGCCGGTCCGTCATGACTAGGAGCCAATCGGTGCTGACCCCCAGCGCCCGCGCGAAGGCTGCCACTTCCCAGTCGTAGGCACCGCGGACACCAGCCTCAATCTTCCCGATGGTCGCCACCGTCACCTCCAATCCGGTCACCTCCTCCACGGCGTCGCTGAGTTGCTGCATGGTCCAAGGGGGGGTATGGCGGTGTCGTGCCAGATATAGGCGCTCGCCCACGATGTTGCGTTGCCCCGTCATGCGCTCCAGTCCCCGCTGCCGCCGCTTCGTCACGTCGTGACGTTACGGAGCCTGGCAGTACAACTCTACTCCTGATAGGAGTATAATTCTCTTGGCAAGAGAATCAATATGTGTGGCTCTCGCCGAGCCGAGCGCGCCCTGTCGATGCGCTACGCTGACCAAAATACATATCGGTGAGGGCAGGCCGTACACGACCCAGACATGCAGGCAACCCACCGGGACGAGGAGACCCAGTGTTCGTGTCGCTGTCCCCCATCCCAACCGTTCCCGATCTGCCCCACGCCCTCGCACACGCCCTACTCACCGTCCACGACAGCGGGGTGGCCGATCTCGTGGACCTGGAGTTCGCCACCGGCCTGTGGCGCCGGGCCCACCTCGCCCCGCACCTGCTGCGGCTGGGCGAACGCCTACCCGGCCGCTGGACGGCGACCCTCTTCCTGCGAACTGACCGCCACGGCCGTCTGCGTGAGCAGCTTCACGTCGTCAATCTTCAGGAACCGGTCGAGGGCACCTCGCCCTTCACCTGGAGTGCGCTCGGGAGACCTGTGGAACTGGACCGGGACACGGGAAGGGTGAGCCTGCGAATCATTCCGAAGCCTCCCCGTGTCAGGCCCTTCCTGGTGACCGCACGCGCCACTCCGGACACCATGAACTGGTTGACGGGGGCCGAACTGAGTCACCTGCGAGGGGGTCTCGAAGGAGAACGTCTCCTCGTGGAGGAGGTCTCCTCAAGCGGGCTCCGAGAACCCTTCCGCCACGTCTCCGGAGAGCCGTGCACATGAGGAGCCGGGAAGACGGTCTGCAGACGGGCGGAAATTCGGTCCACCACCCCCCATCCCACAACGAGAGGGCGTCATGCCTCGCTCCACGGAAAGTTTCGGCATGACGACGCCTCCTGTAAAAGGTTCGCGGTTCCGACCCGCCCAAGAACCTGCTGCTCAAGACGAGTTGATCATGCATGCTCCTGGACCTCGTGCCGTGCATCCGTCCGTCCGCTATGCCGAACTCCAGCCGCCGGAGCGTCAACTGCTCCTGGCGCTGGAGGCCCAGGGTGGAGAGACTACTCGGGAAGCGCTGACCGACATGGTGAGTGGGAC
The DNA here is from genome assembly GCF_039545055.1 of Deinococcus carri. NCBI lineage: Bacteria > Thermotogati > Deinococcota > Deinococci > Deinococcales > Deinococcaceae > Deinococcus > Deinococcus carri. The sequence goes on along the minus strand of NZ_BAABRP010000005.1, from coordinate 177,139 downwards.
GCCCGAGGACGTCCTGGCCTGTCTCGTACGGCTGACGGGCCTCGGCTTGGTCCACGGAACGCCCACGGGGTGGCGTCTGCAGGAGGCGGTACGGAGGCGCGTCCAGCAAGACCTGAGCATGGCGGTGCAGGCCCGTATGGTGACTTCATACCCGAGCAGGTTGCGCACCGCACCCGGTTTGATGGGCGAGCGCGTGCTGCGATATGTGTGCCGCGAGCTGTTCACGCCGCATAACGTCGCCGCCCAAGTGCCGCTGCGCCGGGTCCTTGACGTGCAGGTCATGAACACCCTGCTCGACGAGGGCGACCGGACCTTCCTCGCCAGTGGGAGCGCTCACCTCGACGTGGTCATCGAACACCATGAGACTGAAGAACCCCTGCTGGCATTGGAACTCGACGGTCCTCAGCACGAACGCAGCCCCCAGCAGGGGCGCGACGTCCGCAAGGATCGCATTCTGCGGGTCGCCGGGTTGCCGCTGCTGCGGCTGTGGACGGATGAGCGTCGACCCCCGTCCGCAGGCCTGTTGCGGGCCTACCTGAGCTGGCGGTTGCGCGAGGCCCTGCGGGACCGGAGCTTCCGGGAGGCCGTCTCTCAGGCTCTCTATAGCGTTCTGGACCGGTCGAACGGCGAGGTGCGGGCGTGAAACTCAACCCCACACGTCGGTACGCGACCCGGAAATGCACGGTGAGCGCGTGATGCTGCAGCCTCCACTCAGCCGCGCCCATCGCCGCATACTCGGCTTGATCGCTCCTGTCGGCATCGAGGGGGACTACCATCCTCTACGACGTCTGGTCTTCGCGCCCGGATGCCGTGCGGCGACGTATGCCCACTTGGAGACGGCGGGCGTGGCCCGCGGCGGACTCCTGATCGGCTATACCCGGACTGGAACCGTGCACGTCCACATGATCCTTCCAGCCGGGTACGTCGGTCTCCTGCCGGCTGGTGATCCGCTCGCGGTAGACGCGTCGTACGTGCTCGGGGTCGTGGACGCAGCGCGGCTGAGTTCAGGAGAGCCGCTGGATTGGGTGGGCTCCTGGGTCATGCGTGCGGACGGGCGGGCAGTGTCGGAGACAGCGGATTATGAAGTATGGCGGCGGGCGCGGCGGCGCGCGCTGGTGTCCTCGGAGGTAGCGCTCGTCACTGTAGGGCAGGACCCGGAACGCCTCATTGCCCGGGCCTACGTTGAGGACGAGGGGGCCCCTATGCCTCTGGAGGTGGTCTGGGAGCACGGGTGGGAGGGCGAGCGTGCCTGGGGCCCGGGCTGAGCATCGCTAACCGATCGGGTGCTCCAAACATTCCCACGACAACTACCCTCGCTCCTATGCTCAAAGAGAACGTGCAGGTGAGCAGAAACCTCAAGCTGTAACCCCTAATCCACCTGCCGGTCCGGCGCCTGTCGGCAGATCCTGTCGAGCCCATGGAGCAGGTGCTCGCGCAGCCGACGTCTGCGGTCAAGCGGTCGTCAAGGACTACGAGACGTAGGGGCCGCTGCTCGCCCTGGAACTCGACGTTCCCCCGCACGGGCGCGGTCCCCAGAGTGGACGGCCATGCGCGAGGACTGCACCCTGCGTGGGCAGGACCTTCCCTGCCGTAGATGTGGACCGACGAGCGTGAGCTACCTGCGGCGAGGTTGCTGCGGACGTGCTCGTCATGGCGGCTGCGGACGGTCTCGCAGACCCTGGGCTTCCGGAGAGCGACCCCTCGGCACTGCTCGGCGACGCGGAGCGGCAGTGGACGTGTCACTCGGGCGGTTCTCCAGCGTCCCCTCGCATCAGCGCCGGAACACCCGGCTACGATGCCAAGCCAGGGCGTCGGGATCAGGCCAGGCACGTGGATCGGCCGGCAGCAGCAGCGCCATGCCGGTCTCCAGACGCAGGTGGCCGCCTTGACCGTCGAGCGTGAGCGTCTCGAGGACAGAGGAGACCTCCAGCCGCACCTGTCCGCCCTCATAGCCGAACGCGACGAGGCCCTCGTCGAACAGGCGGTGCACTCCCGCAGAGAGTGCCAGACCGTTACGGACGTGATCGCCGCCGGCGGCGGCCACAGGCCGCAAGTGCGCCGCGTCCAACAAGGCCCGCGCCTCGCTCGCCGGGGCGGCGAACCCCGTGACGGCGCAGCGGAACGCGTACGCCGACAGGACTTGGCCTCGGAAGCCCCGGTCGCGCACGCTGCGGCGCACCAGTTCCACGGTCCGCTCACTTGACATCCCACTCATGTCGGACGTCATCAGCAGGCCACCGGAGGTCAGGATTCCCGCGGCCTCCATCAGCGTCGCGGGTCGCACGGATTGTCCCTGCAGCACGCTACCCCATCTCCGCCTCGGGGCGACCTGAAGGCGTACCTCGAACGGCCTGCCCGTCGCGTCCGTCAACGGGCAAGGGCGTGGGAGCGGTACGAGCTTCCCGTCGTACCGCACTTCGTACTGTCCATCCGTCCTCGGAACCGGGGCGCCGGCGAGCATCCCCCAAGCGACGTACTCCTGCCGCCCGCCACCACGGCGAGGTTCGTAGATCAGGGCGAGCATCGGCTCGCCACGGGTGAGCGGCTCGAAGCGCGGAAGGTAGGAACGCGGGAAGACGTAGGTCTCGTCCGTGTCGCCGTAGGGGTTGTCCTCCCGGCGGGAGCTCAGGATCAGGACGTCCATCCGCGTCCTCAGCAGGCGCCGCAGGTCACGGCGCTCATTCCCCTACGGAGACGCTGTGCAACTCCTGCTCGTCCTCGTCCACGACGACGAGCAGGAAACGGTCGTCGCCGATCGGCACGCCGGCTTCCCCGTCGGTGATCAGGAGGCGTTGCCCTCCGGGCAACTCCGCGGTGAGCTGACCCATTCCTCCACCGGTCCCCTCCTCGTGGAACGTCAGGCCGGCGGTCAGCCCGCTCCAGGTAGCCGCACCGAGGCGGCGCGCGAGTTCGTCGAGCGCCTCGCCGTCCGTGGCGTAGGCGCTCCGGAGGATTTCCCTGCAGAGGGCCTCGGGCACCCGACCATAGTACGTCGTCCGTGCCGCAGATGCGGCACGGAACCGTTCAACCGTGCGCTAGCCTGGCAGGAGATGGCGCTCGTCCTTTACGATCCACAGCGAGGTCCCGGTGATGCGGGAGGCGAATCGGCTGATCGAAGGCCGTCGCTGTCGGATGGTCGGAGACGTGCAGGCTTACGCCTCGGCTGGGGTCTAGGGATCGGAGACGACCCGCGTCACGGTGTAGTACGGGGGCGAGGAACGCGTCCAGTTCCTCACCCTCGTGCGCCGGAGTGCCGCGACGAACGTCGACCGCCGGGTCCTGGTCCTGTAGGCACCATTGCGCAGCGGGACGAGCATCATGGATCACCGGCACGATCCAGTACCTGGTCGGTGGACGCGGGGCACATTGACGTGCTCGCCGCAGACGATGTCTGTCCAGGTGAGGCTACCGAGAGGGAGATGGTGCACTCCACTTGAACGAGGTCCTCCCAGCCCGCCTGCGGGCGGGCCCTCGACCTGCTCGGGAAGCAGAGGTCCCGCTGGAATACATGCCGCCTCACGCCCGTACCGACCGACATTTCGGAACGATTTTTCGACGTGATGACCCGAATAACCGAATGAGGAGCCGATGACGAAGACGACAGAACCAGAGGGCATGAAGGACTGGCGGTCATGGTCCTACTCGGATTGGAATTCGAAGCTGATCAACTACTACTTCACCGTGCGAGAAGGGGAGTCGTCTTCACCGGTGGAGCAGCTCCCGGCGACACCGCACGAACTGGTCGCGGTGACCGGCGATCTGGAGGCACCGCCCGACGAGGTGGTCAATCGCTTCGTGTCCGTGTTGAAAAAACAGCTTCCGGCCTTCCGGATCAGCTTCTGTGGCTTCTGCACGGAGGACAGGGGCTGGAAGACGGATTCCGACAGGCCTCCACACTTTTTCGCGATGTTGTGGCTGACATGTCTGGTGGCCTACGGTTACCCCGACGGCCACCCCGGGAATTTCCACGAGCGGATGTTCGACGTCTTCGAGAGGCAGCAACATCTCGAATGCCTGCCCGAGCTATGGCTGGACCTCCAGAAGTGGACGTCGAACAGGGCTTCCGCAGACCATGTCGCGAAGCGCTTCAGACGTCTCGTGCTCCCACCGCGGGACAACTTCCGCACGGTCATCGGAGCGTCCTGGTTCCTCGCCTTCCCCCACGACCACGACAGATCCAAGCTCCGCCAACTGCTTGAGGATCACGACCTCGTGGGAGAGGAGCCGCCTCTCCGACGAGTCGTCAAGCTCCTCGCCGACGCCAGATACACGTTCAGCGGTTCGTTCGGACAGGACCTGGACAACTTCGTCCAGCAGTTCGTCACGACGGACAAGGACGTGCGCAACAGCGCGTTCTGGAGAGCGGTCCGGCAGGAAGCCCTCGCAGCCTATGGGGGCGGGAGGAACCCGCGGGCACAGGAGCCGAATGCCGGCTTGATGGCCTACTACAACGAGGACGACGACCTTCTGGTGCCATATGTGGCCTGTGCCGAGGATGCGACGCTCCCGGCCGTCTTCTCGAAGACGGCGTTGGGCTTTAGCCACAACGGCTTCTCGTGTCTCGTGTTGCGGTCCCCCGACCAGGGTGCGCTGTCGGTCGAGCAGGCCGTCGCGGCGGCGGTCGAGGGCACGCTGCCGATCCCCCGAGCTTCTTTGCATTACCGCCGGGGCGTCATGATCTTCAAGCTCGCGACTGCCGGAGAGTACGAACTCGTGGGCGGCCTGAACGCGGACCGAGCCGACATGGCGCTGGTCCGGAACGACCTCGCGGCCACCTTCGTCGAACACTACGGCGGGACGGCCGAGCCCGCCTATTTCGAAGGGTGGCGACAGATCGGCGGCTGCAGAGTCCGCATCGCTCCGGACGCCCCGAGGGGGCTGGAGGGGATCCCGCACCTTCAGGCCACGATGGCCTCGCCGACGGTCCGGATCGTGGGCGGCATCCGGGGAGACGACGGCTTCGTGGCGCTTCCCGGACTGCTTCCCCGCGTGCGCTTCGACGGGGCGACGCGTGTCGAAATCCGTGACCCGGCGGGCCGAGTCGTCCCCGCCGCACGCGCCGCCGACTCACCCGACGAGTGGCTGCTCCCCGACCACCTGGTCGCCGAAGCACCGGGCCGCTTTTCCGCCCTCGTCCATTGGCCTTCGACCGACGGAGCGGAACATACGAGCACCTGCGAATTCACCCTCGGCAACCGCCAGGTGAGGCACGACTACAAAAGCCTCGGCGCAGGCGTCTACGTCTCGGAAGGCCCTGCGGGCGACATGGCACAATTGACGAGGGACGACGAGATTCCCTCTTGGATCGCCGGCGACCCCCTCGACGCCTCGGACGACGGTACACGTCGTCCGGACGAGATCGAATCGCTGCCGGACGTCGTGTACCTCGCTCCACGTCTGGGGGACATGAACCGTAAGAAGACCGCCGAGCACGACTGGCTGGTCCTCGGGGACCCCCGGAGACCGTCCCTGCTCCTGTTCGTCGGCGATCCGCGATCGCCCGCCCCCCGCGAGCCACGGAAAAGCCCTCACTCCAAGGACCGCAGCATCTGGCGGAAAGCCGTACACAGAAGCCGGAGGGTCGAAGTCAGGGTTGAGGACGGTCGAATCGAATCCTTGGACGGACATCCCGAAGTGCGTGCCGTACTGTCCGCGCTCAAGACCCGGGATCTCGACCACGCAGACCAGGCGGACGCGTCGATAGCCGGGCTGGACGACAGCCTTACGACCACGCCATGGGTCGGCGTCGCACCCTCGCCCCGCACGTCGGAGCTGGTCGACGCCCTCGCCGCACTCGCCTGCAGACGAAGCGGTATGCGGTTGAGCACGACCGTGGACCTGTTCGGCCGAGCGACCGGCCTGAGCCGTTTCGACCGGAGCGACACGCTGTACGAACTACTGAGAAGTTGGGTGGAAGCGGGTACCCTGGACGTCGTCCACGCGCGAGGGCAACCGGTGTCGTACGTCATGGCGAGACGACCGGGATTCGTTACGTACCGCGTCGGCAGCCGCTTCCGCGCCGCCCTGATCGGCCTGCTGCCCTCGCTCAGCGTGTCGGAACTGGAGCGCCACGCGCGGCGGCGAGGAGCACTCGTGGAGACACGTCACGGCGCGAACGTATGGCAACCGCCCGTCGTGCAGATCGAAGTCGACGATCTCGCCGTCCTCCGCGAACTGACACGGGAATTCGAACTCGCACCGTCCAGATGGTTCGAAGCGCCCTTCAAGCGTACACCGCACGCGACGCCAGCGGTCCAAGCCACCCGATCCGGCTCCGATCCGGCCTACGTGCGCGAGAAAGTCTGGGACTGGAAGTCGTCACGGTTTCTCAAGGCCTCTTCCGGAACGCCATCCGCCGGGATTCATGTCGAGATGCGGCGGCACCCACGACGGTGCCCGGTCTACGTGATCCGTCAGGACGGTCAGGACGTGGCGTGGTCGGAGCTGAGGAACGTGGCGCTGATCCGTGCCTACCACTTGAAGTACGGCGATCTCCCATTCTCCGACGATCCTAGCGAACCCGTAGTGCGCACTTGGGCCGACGGCATCTACCTGCCCGTCCATTTCGGCCGCTTGTGCGCCGTTCTCGGTGCTGGCCTCTCCGGACCGAGCATCGACGCTTCCGGCAAGGTCCTCTCCTACGCCTACCCCCTCTTCGGCGGATACCGCGAAACCCTGTCGGAGTACCTCAACCCCACCGAGACCCTCGTCCACTGACGCCCCGAACCGCCTTTCCCTAACCACGCTCGTTCCGGAGGAGACTTTCGTGCAAGATCCCATCGGCAGCTTCGTCAGAATTCGGGAACTCTACATCAGCTACCTGGACACCGCCTTCCGCATCGGCGATTCCAGCGTCGCGGCGGAACGTCGGCGGCTGCTGCGGGCGCCTGGGACCCTGTGCACCGAGCCGCTCGTGGAACCTCTCCCCCGCTACCAGTCGTCGGCTCTGACGTTCCGTGACCTCCTCGGGCCGCTTCCCGCCGACGAGGACCCGCTGCACGGCGCATCCACCACGCAGCGGAAAGCTTTCGTGGAACTCGCCCTGGCAGGGCTGTTCCCCTCGGAGCCCGTGGACGGTCCCGAGGCCTCGCCGCTGACGCGAGAGGCGAAGTTCAAACCCTACTTCCACCAAGTGGCGATGCTGGCCAAGGGTGCGAAGCCTGGGAAGCCCGGAATCGTCACGTCGGGCACCGGCTCCGGCAAGACGGAATCGTTCCTGCTGCCCGTGTTCGCGGCGCTCGCCGCCGAAGCCGGGAGCTGGCCGGCCCCCGAGGCGGGCTACTTGGAGCGCCGCTGGTGGAACGACCCTCTCACTGGACGGCCTTACGGCAAGGAGGAAGACGGGCGCTTCACGCCTTCGTACACGAGGATCCCGATCGAAAGGAGGCCGACGGAAGCCGCCCCCAGGCGGACCCCGTTCGTCCCACACCGGGTGGGCGAGACACGCGAGGCCGCCGTGCGGGCCCTGATCCTCTACCCGATGAACGCGCTCGTGGAAGACCAGATGGTCCGCCTGCGGAAAGCACTCGATTCGAAAGAAGCGAGGGACGTCATGGACCGCGAGTTCGCGGGAAACAGGATCTTCTTCGGGCGGTACACCGGCAAGAGCCCGGTGACCGGCCACGAGGACAACCCGGCCTTCCGCGAAATACTGGATATGGCATCGGACGACGACCGCTTGGACGGCACCGTTCCGTCGGTGGGTGGAGACGTCACCCCGAAACAGATCAGGGACGGCGAAATCCAGCGGCGCCAACGTAAGCAGCAGGAGCTGTTCGAGACGATGGTCGAAGCGGAAGCCGGCCAACACGAGGCTCGGGCCCACGTCTGGAACAAGACTGCGGCACCCGGAGGTCGGTTCGACCCGGCACGAGCGGCCTCCGCCTTCGGGGACGATTCGCCGTTCATGTTCCCCTCCACGGACGGCAACGAACTCATCTCCCGTTGGGACATGCAGCGGACCCCACCGGACCTGCTGATCACCAACGTCAGCATGCTCAGTGCGATGCTGTCCCGCGAGGTCGACGACGGCATCTTCACGAAGACACGCGAATGGCTGAAACGCCCCGACGCCTACTTCTACCTCGTGCTGGACGAGTTGCACCTCCAGCGAGGGTCCGCTGGGACCGAGGTCGCCTATCTGCTGAGGCTCCTCTTGGAGCGGCTGGGCCTGACGGAGGAAGGACAGCGGCACAAGCTGCGCATCCTGGCCTCCAGCGCCTCTCTCCCGACCACGCCCGGCGACGACGAGGCGAGCATCGACTACCTGTGGGACATGTTCGGGCGATTCGGGACGGCCGACGCCACTATGCCCGAAGACGAAGTGCGTGCTTCGTGGCGTGACGCCATCGTCCCGGGAAGGGAAGTCCCCTATGCGGTTCGGCACGACGCCGACCGTCTTCTGGACTCTCGGCCCTTCGTCCGACTTCTCGATCTTGCGATCGCGAACCGTACCCACGGCTCCGGAGACGAACCCGTCTCGGCGGACGACCCTTCCGAAGACGTCCGGTCGGAAGCGGCGTGGCTTGAGGTGGCGGCGGAATTGGACGTGCCCACCCAGGGCCGATCGCCGAAAGACGTGATCGGCGACACGGTCCGGGCTGCGGCGGCACGTATCGCGGCCGCCTGTTGGAACGACGACGAAGGGCGCTCCCGGGCCGTCACCGCCAGGCGGCTCGCCTGGAAGGTGTTCGGGGACCTGCGGGCCGCCCACGCCATGCCGGAGGATCTTCCTTACGAGTCCGCCCTGCACGCCGTCCGTGCCCTGTTGTTCGTGCGGGGCTGCGGCGACGGCCTGGAAGCTTTTTTGGGCGGCCGTGTCGCGGACGCCCCGTCGTTCAGAGTGCACACGTTCTTCCGGAGCATTGAAGGACTGTATGCTCCCGCCTGGAAGAACGCGGGGTTCGCGCCGGAGGAGGCGGACGCGGACCGGAAGGCCGAAGTCGGACGTCTCAGCATCGAGCGCGAAAGCCGGAAGCGTTTCGACGTGGGCGATGGCGGCGAGCCGCGTATGCTCCGGCAGTTCGAAGTGTTGTACTGCGAATGTTGCGGCGAACTGTTCCTCGGTGGGATGCGGTCCCGCGGCTCCACCAGGTCCACCTCCACGGAGCTCCTGCCTCACGAGCCGCTCCTCGACGGGCTCCCCGACACGGCGGCTTCGCAACGGTTCGAGGAACTGTCTTACGAACAGTACGCCGTGTTCTGGCCTGCTCCGAGCGACACGAAGCCCGAGAGCGGCACGATGTCCAGGGCGACCGCCACCTGGAATCCGGCACGCCTGAACCGGGAAACGGGGGTCGTCACCTTACAAGAGAGCGCGGCCCGGGCCCGGACCCGTAGCACCTCCGCGGAGGGTGCCTCACGCGATGAAACGATCACCGGCTTCCTGTTCGAACGTCCTACGGGGAGAGATCGACACGGCCGGGAAGCTGATGACCCCGAGACCCACGTGCCGTACGCCTGTCCGAAGTGTGGTACCGATTACGCGCCGCGCCGGAAGGGAACGGGTCGGCTGTCGCCCATACGTAACTTTCGCGCAGGCTTCGGCAAAACGACCCAGTTGTTGGCTACGGAGCTGTTCGACGCCCAACGCGTCGCCGAGGCGGAACACGACGCGAAACTGGTGTCGTTCTCCGACAGCCGGCAAGACGCGGCACGTGCAGCGTTGGACATCGAGCGCAACCATCACCAGGACCTCAGGCGCGAAATCTTGGCGATCTGCCTGCGAGAACAGGCGGCCGGCCGCCCGTCGGCGGAAGAGCTCACGGCCGAGATCGCACGGGTGGAGGAGGAGATCGCGGAAGCCGCGCTGCACAAACGGTACGGCGAGCTCGGGAGCTTGGGCGAAAGACTCACGTCGCTGCAGCGACGACTCGCGGAGAACGATGACCCGTCCATCGCGTTCGCCGACATCGTAGACGGACCTGAAGTCTCCGCTTCCAAGGGAGCGATCGAAGTCCGTCCACTGATCGCCACGATGGTGAAACGCGGGGTCCACCCTTACGACGACGCGGGTATAGACAGGCCCGGAGGGGCTACGGACAACGCCGACGTCCGCAAGTTCCAGTGGGACGCCCTGTTCGAGTTGCGAGGCGAGGACGAGAAGGTGTTCTGGAAGGCCGACGCGAGTGCGAACGGGGCTCTGTCGTCGGCCCGGAGAACCGTGGTCCACCGTTTCCTGACGACCATGACCGACGTCATCTTCAGCAAGACGTACTTCTCCTTCGAGGAAGCCGGCCTCGGCTACGTGACGGTGCGGCTGGACAATATCCCCGAACCCCGGCGGACGGAACGTCGGCGGCAGGAACTCGCGGCGCTCCTGCGCGTCCTGACCGACGCCTACCGCTACCGGCCGTCGAAGTACGAAAAGAATGACGAGCCGATGGCGGGTATCGGCGCACGAGGCACCGTGAAGGGGAAGATTCTGGCCTACGCTCAAGCCGTCTGGGGCGAGGAGAATGCGGAGGCGCAGATCGAACTCGCCCTCGCCGATCTCGGACACGCGGGCCACCCGAACGGGATCGTCGACGTCTACATGATCCACTTCCGACTGCCCGAGCCGACGGACGACTTCTGGCGGTGCGCCCGCTGTGCGAGGGTCCACCTTCACCGGGGTGCGGACGTGTGCACGCGCTGCTTCGCGAAACTACCGAAAGCTCCGGAGGGCAGGATCGTCAATCTGCGGGCGACCAGCTTCCTCGGGCGACGGGTGGACCGGGCCCTCGCACACTGGGCCGACGAATCCGCCGACGTTGAGCCGTTCTTTCGTCTGCATTGCGAGGAGTTGACGGGACAGACGGAGGATCCGGCCCGGCGTCAGCGGGAGTTCAAGGGGATATTCGTTCCTTCGACCACCGACGACGGACGAACGGCCGAAGAGGGTCGGCTTCATGAGCGCAAGGCCACCATCGACCTGCTCGCCGTGACGACGACAATGGAGGTCGGCATCGACATCGGTCCTCTACAGGCCGTGATGCAGGCCAACATGCCGCCGCAACGGTTCAACTACCAGCAGCGGGTCGGACGCGCCGGCCGCCGCGGTCAGGCGTTCTCCATGGCGCTCACGGTCTGCCGGACGAAGAGCCACGATCTCCATTACTTCCGTAATCCCGAAAAAATGACCGGGGACGTCCCGCCTCCCCCTGTGCTGACGAAGAGCATGCCGTCGATCGCCCAGCGATTCCTTCGAAAGAAGTGGCTCGTCGACGCGTTCGCACGACTGCGTGCGGAAGACCGTGCAAGGCCGCTGCACCTGTATCCCGGGGACGTCATGTCCCCCCCCGACATCCACGGCGAATTCCTACCGGTGGAGGAGTTCCTGAACCCGGCCGGCGACTGGAAGACGAGACTGCGCGGTGCCCTCGCGGCCACCCGGCCGGACGCGGAGAAGTTCGCGCTCGTCCTGGGGAGCGACAGCAGAACGACCGTCACGCCTCCGAACGTGGATCGGCTCATGAAAGAGTTGGAGACCAAGTTGTCGTCCGGCATCGCTCCGGGCCTCGCCCAATCCATCGCGGAACTCGGCCTCCTTCCGATGTACGGTATGCCGACCCGCGTTCGGAACCTGTACTTGGGAACCAGTCGGCACGGTGGTCGCCAAGTCCTCGACAAGATCGATCGCGACCTCGACGTTGCCATCTACGAGTTCGCGCCTGGAGCCAAGCTGGTGAAGGACAAGTTCGAGCACGTGGGAGTCGGGTTCACGCCCGCCTTCGAATTGCCCGCATACACCAGGTCCGGACGGACACCGGACGCCCAAGTGTTCCAGGACAGCGCCTTCGGGGAAAAGTTCCATCTGGCCCAATGCCCGGTCTGCAGCGCCTGGGCCCGAATCGAGGCTGGGAGCGAGTCCTCCGAGAGCACGTGTGGGGCGTGCGGTGCGTCGCTGGGAGCGAGCAGCAGGCACGAGTGCGTCGTTCCCAACGGCTTCAGGACCGACTTCCGAAAACAGGCACGGGACGACGAGGGGACGGGTGGCGCCCGTCACCGCACGGTCCAGGCCGAGGGCCGTCCGATCGAGCTGAAGGATCACGAAGTCAAGCGGTCCGACGAGCAGGCGAGCGTCGTGCGCCTGAGTCTGGCGTTCGACGACCAGGCGCGTACCTACCGACTCAACCGGGGTGGGACGCACGCCGACGGGGCGCACGGATTCGTCACCCGCCGCGGTCATCAGCTCCTCCGGACGGGCAGCACGAATGTCCGGCTGCCCGCGCAGGAGATCGTCGACCTGCCCGGTGCACAGCCCCAGAATTTCGAAGCGGAGCCGGTCGACCACGGTCCGTTCTGGCTCGCCGCACCGAAAACCACCGACTCCCTCTACCTCGCGCCGGCAGCACTCCATCCCGCCCTGTCCCTCGGCCGTCTCCCGGTGCGGACGGAAGATTCGGATCCCGAGCGCCAGTCCAGGTGGCAGGGCGTCCGAGCGGCCGCCCTCTCGGCGACTTTCATGGTCGTGGGGCGCGCGGCATTGGAACTGGACATCGCGCCGGAAGAGCTCGCCGTGCTCGAACCACGTCGCTTCGGACCCGAAGGTATGCGTCCGCTCCTGCAGATCACGGACGAGCTCGTCAACGGGGCCGGCTTCTGCCGCATCCTCAGCGAGCCCGAGTCCGCAGGCGCCCCACCGCGGATCATGAGCTACATCCAGTCCATGCTGTCGGACGGGCACGAGTATCCGCGCACGCCGTTCCTTGACCCGGAGCACGCCGACTGCACGACCGCCTGTTACCGGTGCCTGCTGCGGTACGGAAATCAGCACTATCACGGTCTGTTGGATTGGCGTCTGGGCCTGACGTACTTGCGGACCCTGGTTGATCCGACCTTCGCGTGCGGCCTCGATGGGGACTTCGGCGCGCCCGGACTGACGGACTTCACGCCGTTCGCCCTCCGTCTGTCGCAGGAGATGGCAGAACGTTTCGGCGGCGAGGTGAAGTCGTTCGCGGAGGGTCGAGTGCCCGCCTTCCGCGTCAAGACGAAAGGACAGAAACTGTCGCCGTGGGTGCTCGTGGCGCACCCCCTGTGGGACTGGGACGGCGGGCGTGATCTGGTGCCCGGCACGATTCTCGCTCAGGCGGACGAGGAGGCCGCCGAAGATTCCGGTGGTACCACGCTCTGTTGGGATACGTTCAACTTAGAGAGGCGCCAGGTACAGGTGCGGGAATGGATCAAGAACCAGATGCTCGGGGGAGGCCTGGAATGACCACCCCAGGGCGGGGGCGGCTGCCGCTCCTGCCCCCTGCCTTGACGGCCGTCCCCGCACCTCCCACATTCAGTCCTTCCACGTTCGCCGCGCTCGTCCGCTGCCCCCTCTCGCAGGTGCACGGTCTTAAGGGGACGGAACTGCTCGCCCCCGACGCGGCCGCAATTTTCGGAACGATCCTGCACGAGACCGTAACCCGTCTCAGTTGGGGTTTTCCTACAGGAGTGACCGAGGACGCCGCGGCACTGGCGGAGTTCGACCGGGTGGTGGCGGAGACGGAAGCCTCCGTACAGCGGGAATGGCCGGGCGCGGGACTCGTCCCGCTCCGCACCGCCGTCGGCCGCACGGTATGGCGGAGGGGACGCGCCCGGCTGCTGAAGTGGGCCGGTGAAGCGGAAGCGGCCGGTACCCGCGCGGGGGGTCGTGGCGCGTCCTCCCCGGCCGACGTCCGGCATCCTTCGGCACTCGTCGCGACGCGCGAGATTCCATACGGTCGGGAGCAGTCGGTACGCGTGCCGTCACTTAGATTGTCGGGACGTCCCGATCTCATCGAACGCGGCACCGACGTCGTCCACGTCACGGACTTGAAGTCCGGCGCCGTGACCGACGAGGACGGCGACATCCGGTCCGCTCACGTGGACCAGCTCCGTCTGTATGCGCTGATGCTGGAGGAGATCGAACCTGGAGTTCGTGTCAGGCTTTGGCTCCACGGCGCCGAACGGGTGGAGGTGCCTTGGACCGACCGCGACCGCGCGGAACTTCGAGAACGTCTGGGCCACCTGGTCGATCTCCTGCCGAGAGGCGGGTCCGTCCGTGCGGAGGCGCTCGCGAAACCCGGTCGCCACTGCCGGGCCTGCCGGATCCGGCATCGCTGTCCCGGCTACCGGAAGGAAGCCCCGGTCTGGTGGCGAGCGACGTCGTCGCTCCATCCCGTCGCTCCGTTCGACATTTGGGGGACACCTGTCGCTCCAGACGGACCGACGCCCGGTACGGGCCGCTTCGCGCTGAGGGACGCCGCAGGACGCTCGGTGCTCGTCGCCGGCGTTCCCGAGGCCCTCGCGGGTTCGCTGGAGCGAGGGGAGAGCATCTGGTTCTTCGGGCTCCAACCCGCCGAGACGCTGCCTCTGCACGGTGAGTACAATCATCCGCGCAACTTCCGTCTCGCCGAAAGTGAGAAGCGGGGAGGGACGGGAACTTCCGCCGTGTTTCGAGGGCTGCCGGTGTCGGAGGAGCACGTCTGATCGTCGCCGCTTCTCCGAGAGGGCCGTATGCGTCAAGCAGAGGTCCACGATGCCCGTGGACCCCTGTGCTCAACCGCCCACCGGGACCACGGCGCACGCCCCGTGCAGGACGGCGTGCGGCTGTGCGAGACTCGGCGAACATGGAACTACGGCTTCACTGCGGGCGAATCGGCGACGTCGGCAACAGGGGCGAACGCCGCGTGCTCACCGAACTGGAGAGTGTCGGGGAACACCCGGTCGCCAAGGATTGGATCGTCCTGCACTCCGTGCGCATCAAGCCGCACACCTCTCCGAACGGTGGCGAAGTCGACCTCGCCGTCATCATGCCCGGCCGTCACACGGTGGTCCTGCTGGAGATCAAGGGCCACGAATCCGTCGAGGAGCGTGGCGAGCGCGTCCTCGTCCGTTATCAAGACGGGTCGCGTAAGGATCCGCTCGAGCAGGTGGATCGCGCGCGAGGGGACGTCCTTTCCATTTTGCAGCAGGCTCGTCGTGACGGACGTATGCGGGAGCACGTGCACGTCGCGACCGGCGTGCTCCTTCCCTTCGCGACTCTCGGGCATGCCGGTGGCATTCCGTGGGACCGCCGTCAGATCGTAGACGAACGTGAGATGCGAGGCGGAATCGTCGAAGCGATCCAGCGCGTCGCGGAGTACGGGGCGCCTGACCACCGCACGTCGGGGGCGTTGCACCCACAGGCACAGGCGTTCCTGCGTGAGCAGTTCCAACCCCGCTTCCAGCCGACGTTCGATCCGCGCAGTCTGATCGAAGCGGCGGAGCGCGAAGCGCTCGAACTCACCGAGCAGCAGTCACGGGTGATCGACAGCATCTTCGAGAACGACCATCGTCCGCACGTCGTCCACGGCCCCGCGGGCTCCGGGAAGACCGTGCTGGCGATCGACCTTCTTCACCGGTATGGGCGGGAGTTCCCTGGCGAGCGACGGTTGTTCCTCTGTTACAACACCTTCCTCGCCCAGAAGGCTCAAGGCATGAGCGATGGGCTGTTCGAGGTGTCGACCGTCCACAAGTTCATGATGGACCTCACCAAAGGTCTCTTCTCGCCTACGCAAAAAAATGCCCCCAACTTCTTCGACGAGCTCCTCCCTGAAAAGGCGACGCTGGTGGTCTGGGAAGAGGAGATCACGTACGACCTCATCGTGCTTGACGAGTACCCGGACGCCTTCTCGCTCCCAATCCTCACTTTCCTCGACAGCCTGCTGGAGGGCGGGTTCGCGGAAGGACGGTGGCATTTCCTGGGCGACATCCAACAGGACATCTTCAAAAGAGACGTGAGCGGGCGCTTCGCGGCCTTCGAAGAACAGTACTGCAAGGGCCGGGTGCCCTATCGGATGACCCTCAGGGAGAACCTGCGAAACACACGGCAGATCGCGAATCTCGGGCGGCGCGTCCTTGGGGACGACCACATCAGGCCGGTGCGTGCCGACGGCGCACCGATCGAGATCACCGGATACCAGGACCTCCCGGCGGCGGTGGAGCGCGAGGTGCGACGGTGGCTGTCGGCAGGGTATCTGCCGTCCGAGATCGTTGTGCTCACTCCCGACTCCGCTCCCCTCGACGTCGCCGTGGGTGGTCATACGATCCGGGTCCTTTCGAGCGTCGAAGAGAACTCCGCCCTAGGTCTGACGACTGCCCGGAAGTACAAAGGCTGCGAAAGTCCGGTCGTGATCCTCGTCGACCCCCAGGCGGTGAGCTGCACGAGCGACCAGCACCTCAGGCAGTTGACGTACGTGGCCGTGACTCGGGCGAAACACGGTCTGAGCGTGCTGTACCGGAGGGACCAGAAGAGCGAGTTCGATTCCCTCTTCGGCCGCCACTCGCCCTGACCCGGGACCTGCGTGCCACCCGCTGTCGGGTCGCGCGACGCCCTCGAAGCGACCTGCCGGGTCTTCCCGGCAGGTCGCCCATCGTCCGCACAGCGCGCGCAGTCTTCAAACCTCGTGTACGCGGTCGAAGACATGTGCGGCGACCTCGTCCAGCCGCTTCTTGATGTCCTTCTCCCAGACACGCAGGACCCTCCACCCGAGTGCTTCCAGGTTGGCGACGTTCTGCGCGTCGCGTTGGATGTTGCGTTCGATCTTCGCCCTCCAGAAGGGCTGGAGCTTGTCCTTCCACCCGTCGAAGTCGCGCCCGTGCCAGAAGTCGCCGTCCACGAACACGGCGACCTTCGCCCTGATGAAGACGATGTCGGGCGAACCGGGCAGGCCCTTGACGTTCTTCCTGAACCTCAAGCCGCGGCGGTGGAGCGCCGAGCGCAGGGCGAGCTCGGGAGCGGTGTCGCGTTGGCGTACGCGGCCCATCAGGGCGCTCCTCTGTTCCCTCGTCAGCTTGTCGGCCATACCGGGAAGGTAACGCAGCCGGCCCGGGCCTTCCGTGTGCCGGAAACCCTTCGCGCCGTCGTGCTCGAATGTTCTATAGTCAGAGGCAGTGAGATGATGCACACTCCTCCCCAAGGACTGTTCCGAAACGAGAACGGCGACCGGCCTGTGGTCGCCGTCGATCTGTTCTGCGGCGTGGGGGGGCTCACCTACGGTCTCCGGCACGAGGGCGTCCGGGTCGTCGCCGGGTACGACCTTGAGGGGAGCTGCAAGTACGCGTTCGAGCGCAACAATCGCGGGGCGACGTTCCACGAGAAGGACGTGACCGAGCTCACCGCCGAGGAGATCCTGTCGCACTACCCGCCCGGTGCCGTCAAGGTGCTGGTGGGCTGCGCGCCGTGCCAGCCGTACTCCTCCGCGGCAGCCAAGACGAAGATCGGCAAGGAGCAGGCGGAACTCGAAAAGGAGTGGGAGCCCCTGCGCGCGTTCCTCCGGCTCATCCTCGCGGTGGAGCCGGACGTGGTCAGCATGGAGAACGTCGTGCGCCTCGCCACGAAAGGGAAGTTCCCCGTCTATGCCGAGTTCAAGGCGCGTCTCAAGGACGCGGGCTACGACGTCCGCGAGTACAAGGTCTTCGGCCCCGACTACGGCATTCCGCAGGCGCGCCGCCGTCTGGTGCTCTTCGCCTCGAAGGGTGGTAAAGTGGTCCTCCCCAAGAAGAAGTTCTCCAAGGAGAAGTACCCCACGGCGGCCGAGGCGCTGGAGGGTCTTTCCACTCTCGAGAACGGGCACGCGGACCCCCTCGACCCGCTGCACAAGTCCTACAAGCTGGGAGAGAAGAACTTGGCCCGGGCGAAGGCGTCACGCATCAAGGGGACGTGGGCGACCTGGCCCGAGGACCTGAAACTCGCGTGCCACAAGAAGGAGACGGGAGCCTCGTACGGCTCCGTCTACGGGAGGATCGACCCCGACGCCCCTTCGCCGACCATGACCACGCAGTTCTACAACATCGGGACGGGACGTTTCGTCCACCCCACGCAGGACCGGGGGCTGAGCCTGCGCGAGGGCGCGCTCCTCCAGACCTTCCCTCGAGGTTACGAGTTCGTGGAGCCCGGTGACGAGGTCAAGTTCAAGAGGCAGGGGAGGCAGATCGGCAACGCCGTGCCCCCTGTCCTGGGGCAGGTCATCGGGCGGTCGATCATGGCTCACCTCGCCCGGGCGGAACTTGACGCCCCTTTGGCGACGCTCGGCGAAGTCGCCGCCGAGCAGCCCCAGCCTTCGGCGGCGGACGACTGACCAGGACGTGGAACCCCCAGGGGTATCGGGCTTTTTACGTCCGCAGTACTACTCGTTTCAGGCGGCGTACTGAAGTCCGGTGGGACGGTGGCGCCAGCCCAGATGTGCCGCCTGTTCCCCGTCAGAGCACCCGTCGGCACGCGAATCCATGAGGCCCGCCACCCTGCCGAGACCGGGTTTTCATCGTGGCCTGGGCGCAGGGTGGGTGTGACATCGTGCGCGTATGTAGGACGAATTCCGAAGCTGCAGACCGAGGCGGCAATCGAACGTCGGCGTACTCGGCTCGGTGTTCCGGTGCCCCTGTAGCTGAAAACCCTGTGGACCCCCTGACCGTTCTCCCCTCTGCAGACTGTCGGGTGCGTCGCGCCCCATATCGGCCCGAGGCGACTCCCGGAGACTGAATGTCGAGTGGGGTTCTAGTGTTGGTATGCTGGAGCGGCGGCACCCGACGTCGCCTGTTCGCCGTCGCCTGCTGTTGTAGATTCAAAAATCGGCACAGCAGCGCCAGCCGAAACATGATGGCCGCAGATGTTGAGGGCACTGTGGAGGTTCACTGATAACATACGGCGTGCCCGTCGTTACGCTGCCGAACCCGCTCTTACATGACCTGTCGCGTGGGCGGGTCGTCCTCTTCTTAGGTGCTGGTGCCTCCCTCGGAGCGGCCGGCCCCGGCGGCCAGACCGCGCCCACGGGGGTGCAGCTCGCCGAGCGCGTCGCCGCCCACTTCTTCCCCAATGACGGAGTCGGGGGGCAGTCGCTCGACTACATCTCCCGATTGGTGCTGCACCATTACAGCGCGGGGCAGTTGCAGGGATACATCAGGGAACTGCTCGTCAATCTCCAGCCAACGTCGGCCCACCTCAAGCTCGCAGAATTCACTTGGCAGGGGATCGTGACCACCAATTATGACCTGCTGGTCGAGCGGGCCTACGAGCGGGCGAAGCGGCCCCTGATCGTGAGACGCGTCGACGGAGACGCTGTGCAACCGCTTCCCGGGGGTGCAACGCCATATCTCAAGCTGCATGGCTGTATCGACCGGATAGGGCACGAGGATCCACCCCTGATTCTCACCCAGGAGCACTTTCTTCATTACCGCGACGGGCGCGAGGAACTGTTCAACCGCTTTGTCGACTGGGCGAAGGAGTACACCCTCGTCTTCGCTGGATTTAGCTTCAACGACTGGAACTTCGTCAGCATTCTCGACGAGCTCACCCGCAAGCTCGGGAACCACCGCAACAAGTACTATGCCGTGCGCCCAGGCGTGAATATGCTAGAGCACGGCTTGTGGAATGAGAAGCGCATCGAACTCATTGACGCGACCTTCGGCGACTTTATGGAAGCGCTGGACAGGGAACTACCTGCCGACCGCCGCTCGCTCGCCGCAGTGCTTCCCGTGCGGCACCCCATTGAGTCGCGGCTGAAGATCCGGGGCGCGCTCCCCGGGAACGTCCGCGACTTGCTGGAGGTTGCGGAATACGTGCACGAGGGAATCGGATGGCAGTCAGAACACGACCACGAGGCGCGAGACTTCTACCGAGGTGTCGAGCTGGGCTGGAAAGCCATCCGTGAGAACCTCGACGTGCCCCGGGCACTCACCTCGGACCTACTGCGAGATCTAATCGACCGTGGGGATGACGACCGTGTCAAAGGCGCCGAATTGTATGTCATCCGGGCGGCGGCCGGAGAGGGAAAGAGCGTCGTGCTGCGTCGCCTCGCCTACGACGGCGCCCGCGCCGGGGTATTGTGCCTCTTCGGCACAGGAAACCAACAGGTCGAGTTCACGCAGTTGCAGGAGTTGCATGCGCTCAGCGACGAGCGGATCTTTCTCTTCATTGACGACGCGCCCGACCATGCGGGTGAACTCGAGCGGCTCGTCCGTTTGGCCCGTAAAGAACGGCTGCCCCTCACCATCATCACCGCAGCGCGCTTCAACGAGTATCAGACTTCCGACGCGGCGCGCTTGGACAGTATCGTCAACGACTACTTCGAGCTCAAGCGGCTCCACCGGGGTGAGATTCGACAGCTCGCGCGTCTGCTGGAGAAGTACGGAGCCCTCGGCGAGCTCGAATCACTCAGCGAGGACGAGCGTGTGGAGACGATCGAGCGGACGCTCGACAGCCAACTGCTGGTCGCCCTGTACCAGGCTACGCTCGGGCGCCGTTTCCAGGACATCATTCTGGACGAATACAACGGCATCCACGGCGAGAAGGCCCGCCACCTCTACCGGGCGGTCGCGGCCCTTCACCGGCTCAGGATTCCCGTGCGGTCGGGGTTGATCGCACGCGCCTTCGACATCTCCTTCGAGGACTTCGAGCAGGAGCTGTTCGACCCGCTCAGCCACATCATCTTCACGGCGAGGGAACAGGGAGAATACGTCTACCGGACCCGCCACCCCGAGATCGCGCGCATCGTCTTCGAGCGAGCCTACGAGTACCCGGACGTCCGCTTCAACGAGTATCTCGAACTGCTCTCGCGCCTGAACACCGGCTTCTTCAGCGACACGGAGGCTTTGCGCAAGATGGTGCAGTACCGGGCAGTTCGAGAGCTGGGACTTGAGGACGATCAGGTGGAGGCGCTCTACCAGATGGCGTTCGACAGTGTCGCCTCCCATCGGGACCGAGGGTACGTGCTGCAGCAGGAGGCGCTGTATTCCATGCACCAGGAACGAGACCTAGGCCGCGCTGAGGAGCTCCTTGCGAGGGCACTGGAGATTGACCCCCGGAGGGTGGGTATCAAGCATTCTCTCGCGGAGCTGAAGGTGCGCCAGAGTGAGCAGGCCGGTAACGACGAGGAGGCCGAGGCGCTGCGCGATGAGGCGATGTCCCTCGCGCGGCAGGTGAAGGCGCAACGTGACGTCATCCTCCAGAAGTTGGGGCACATGACGATGGTGAAGGTCTACATCGCCAAAGTGCGCTGGGGACTGCAGCGCAGCCGACATGACGAGGTTCGTAGGGCAGTAGAGAGCGCCGAGTTGCTGCTTCAGGAAGGCAAGCGCGACTTCAACGACGACGGGACCTTTTCGGGACTGGAGGCTTCCCTGGCAGAGACTTTAGGGAACTCCCGCGAAGCGGGGCGTGCCCTCGTCAATGCGCTGGCGCAGAATCAGCACAACGTCCCTGTCGCTCAACGCCTCGCGAAGTGGCAGGCGAAGAACGGGAGCCCCGGAGACGCGCTCAATACCCTGCGAGAGGCGCTGAATGCGGCACCAGCCAATAAGAACCTGCACTTTCAATACGGTCTGATGCTGCATGAGCAGAACGCCGCACCTCCGGAACGCATCCTTCACCACTTCGGGCTGGCCTTCACACCCGGCGACCGCAACCACGAGGCGCAGTTCTGGTTCGCCCGCTACGCCTTCGAGTACGGCAACCCCGAGCAGCGGCAGGAGGCGCTCGAGGTCTTCAACCAACTCCGGTACGGCACGGTCGGGCACAACGAGCGCTTCAGGGTCAAGGATTATTCCAAGGAAGATGGGCAGCCGAGGCGCTTCACAGGAGTTGTCGGGGCTCGTCGGTTCAAAGATGGCGGCATCCGCCGTGACGGTGCAGGTGACCTCATCTACATGCACTCCCGCGAACTCCCCGACGAGGTGTGGGGGCTGCTTGAGCGAGGACGCCGTGTGGAGTTCTCGTTGGGCTTCAACTACGGTGGCCCCATCGCAGCGCAGGTCACACCCCTCTGAGGCCCAGTTACAGTCGAACCGGAGCGGATCAGCAGCTTGACCGGGGGTATGCCCTTTGGGACAGCTCGTCCACAGTAGGCATCTACAGCAAAAGTGTCTTGACGAGGCGGAGTCGTCAGTCGGTTGAGGGCACGGCAATGGGGTGCTCGTTCTCGACACAGTCCACCTAGCCCACCTTCCCTGGGCCGAGGGCCGTACCGATCAACCCGACACCCGGCACGTCAGGCGGCTCGGAAACGAGCGAGCCCGCCGCCGTTCAAAATTGCTTTTCCACCACCTCGGGTCGTTCTCGGCCGACCTCAGTAAGGGTACCGTTAGCCCTCCTGCTGGGGCAGGTTCTTGATTTTTGCCAACTGACCCTTTCAAAATCCGTTGCCACTTGGACTTGCGGATTTTTTTGGAGGCCACCTCAATGCGTCTGTTTTGCCAGAATGAACGTGACCTCCACAAGCCCTGTACAGCCCGTAGATAGTTGTCAGTGTCCGCGTATTCATGTCAGCACCTCAGAAAGGCACCCCTGCGGGTGCCTTTCTTCGTATTTGCAGCATGTGCTGAAGCGGCTTGAAGCGAAATGGTGGCCCATTCTCTTGTAGACGCTCTCATTGAGTAGACGTCGCATACACCATGAATACGCGGCAGCGCCGGGCTGGATCTGGTGGCAAAAGTCCGTGCTGGCCAATCTTCAACCCTATCTGTCAGTATCCGCGGATAGTTGTCAGTGGATGAGCCCCATGAAGCGGGGAAGAACGCCAGTAGGCCCCGACTCCGCCAGAGCGCGTGATGCTCGCCTCAGAACCCGCGCCGCCCTCTTCATCAAGGCCGGGCCGCTCCCCCTTTCAGGCCCACCACTGACAGAAAGTCGCGGCATTCGCAGGCAGTGAATGGGGAACTTTTGCCGTTCACGCGGGCCTGAAGACCTTGTTGTCAGTGTCCGCGGCGAGTTGTCAGTGCCCCGGGCAGAACAGAGGCGTCGCCTGAAGGTGACGCCTCTCCCTCAAGATCTCAGGGCTCCAGCATGATGACCCCCAGGAGGGCCTGCACCTCCCGCACCACCCGGGTCGGCACCGACCCCCACCACCTCGCGTGCTGGACAGGCAGGCGATCCCAGAAGTCCACCAGGACCACCCACTGGCCCGCCAGCTCCGGCACCGGCACCTCCAGGGAATTGCCCCGCGGGAAGGGTGTCAGCCACAGCACCCCCAGCCCCAGGTTCACCCGGTTGATCGCGTCGTGGCTGACGACCAGGGCCAGGCGCGGCAGCTCTCTCGAGGGCTGGCGAGTATCCACCACCAGGTCGCCCCGCCGGAAGGTCGTGGCCATCACCAGGGCCCTTCATGCTGGTTCTGCGGGGTGAGTCCCTCGACCACGGCGGCAAGGCGCCGCTGGCGCCTCGCATACAGCCTCACGCCATCGGGCGTCAGCACGGGCAGGAACTCGTCGCCCTCGTCCATGCCCAGGGCCGTCAGCAGCTTCGGGGGCCAGACCGTGACCCTGCTGCCGCCCCACCGGCCGCTCTTGATGGGCTCCAGCCCCACGCGCCCCTCTGCCTGCCGCTTCATGCGCCCACCCCCACCGGCACGTCACCCGAAGCGTGCCGGAACGCCGCCGGGTAGGCCGGGGGCAGCCGCACCGCGTGCAGCGAGGCTACCATCCGCTCGTAAGCCGCCGCGGACAGGCCATCGTGCAGCAGGTCGTCGCGGAAGACCGCCCGGCCCTCCTGCTTCAGGCCGTACGCATGCACCGCCTTCCTCCCCTGGCCGGAGAGAACTGGACGCTCCATCTTCTCCTCGTTGTTCTCCCACAGGCTGTCAAAGGGCCGGTTGATCGAGCCGTTGGTCCGCATCCAGCTGGGAGGCTCCATCCAGCCTCCCTCGCACACCGGCGCGAAGTACTGGGCGCGCAGGTCGAGTTCCCGCGGGTTGATGACCCTCGCCCCCGCCTCATCGCAGGCCAGCAGCCAGAGCTTGGTGATGCTGTTGGGATACTCCACCACGAATCGCTCGCACCCTTCCAGGGCGCCCAGCACCACCGCGGCCACTTCCCCCGCCCAGGCCTTCAGCTGCCGCTTCTCCAGCTCCTTCCCCTCGTCAGCTCCACCGGCCTGCGCCACCCGCCGCACCTGGGCGATGTGGGCAGCCACCTCGGCTGGCGTCAGGCCAAAGGCCCGGCCCGCCTGCGCCAGCATGCCCTCCCACACCTGCCCAATCAGGTCGGCCCGCTCCTCAAGAGTCTCCTCCGCGGGAGCCGGCACCACCTCCCCGCTCCCCAGCAGTCGCCACACCCCCGCCTGCTGCCGGAGCAGCGCCTGCACGTCTCCCTGCCCGTAGCCCAGCCGCCTCTCCGGCAGCCGGACTTCCAGCTCCATGTCGTTCATCTCTCCCGCCTTCCTGCCCGCTTCATGACGAAGCGGCCCAGCGCGCGGCGCGCTGCCCCTGGCAGCGCCTGCCAGGACTCAGGACGGCGTGTGGTCGAGTGCCCGCAGCGGCATGGCCCACCTCCCCGCCTGGGCGGTGGGTTCCGGGAGAGAGGCTCCTGCCTGCCAGGAGGGGCTGGGAGCCGCCTCCTTTGCGTGCCAGCAGGTGGGCCTTGTATCGTCCTCGTGTCACGGGGGACGGGATCCCAGCCAGGCTTGAAGCCATCGTACGCTTCTCGGCCGGGCAGGGAGCCCGGCTCTTTTTTTGAGGTCCTCTTCACCTCGGCAGGCACCCACGATCTCACTTTCTGGCGTCCGGAACAGGCGAAGTCCCGGCGGCCTGCCGTCCGGCCCGGCCCGGCGCCGTGCTCCAGTGCCCGGAGAGCTCGCCCGCCGGGCATCCAACTTCTGCACGCCGCCTATTTTCATCTTTCTGAACGCGCTTTTTCCCTCTCCCACGCCACTTGCTACCAGCTGAGTGCCGGGCGTACAGTGGGGCGGGGAGGGGCAGTGACACCTGTCACAGTCGAAGCACCGGGTCTCCCGCGGCGAACGGACCCCGGTGCTTCCTCGGCCTCCCGGACAGGAGAAGCCAATGTCAGGATACCGCGTTGCGCCCCGGCGCAGCGACGGCCTTGCCGTGCAGCACGTGCCCAATCGCGTCGCCGCCGGCACCCGTCGTCATCCCCCGCCCCCCGCTCCCGCCATCTCCCCCCCGGCCCAGCACCGCGTCCACCCTCCCGGTGGGTCCGCGCGGTGCTGGGCCGCCTTCTGCCCCGGGAGGCCCGCATGGACGACTGCCAGGTAACTTACGCCCCGCGGCGCCGGCAGACCGTCACCCAGCCCGCCAGCGAGCTGAGCATCCTTGACCCCGGGGACCTGCTGCCGCTGCGCCTGCACTTTGAGGGGCCCCCCGGTCAGAAGAAGCGCACCGTCCGCGACGCCGCCCGCCCCACCAACTACCGCGGTCAGACGTCCATCGGCGGAACCTACTGGTTCACCCGCACCGGTCGGCGCCTGCCCTACGCCAGCGTCCTCGAACACCTGCGCCTGCAGTACGCCGACCTGGACCCGGACACCCTGGGCGCGGTCACCCAGCCCTTCGGCCTGACCTTCTTCCACGGCGGGAAAGAACACCTGCACCTCCCCGACCTCTTCCTGCGACGCCGGGGTCGGCCCCGGCTGATCGTCGACGTTCGTCCCCGCGTCCTGCAGGGTGACCCCCGCAGCCAGCTGTTCTTCGAGACCACCCGCGAGATCGCCCGGGCGGCCGGCCTGGACTACGAGGTCTGGGGCGAACCCAGCGTTACCCAGGCCCACAATGTGCGCTTCCTGAGCGGCTTCCGCCGTCAACCGCTGGGCTTCGAGGAGGCCAGCGCCGAGGTGCTCCACCTCGCTCTGGGAGACAGCCTGACCATCGCCGAACTCGAGGCCGCCTGCTTCACCCCGCGGTATTTCGTTCGCCCCACCCTTTTTCACCTGATGTGGCACGGCGACCTCAGGTTCGACCTTGACCGGCCGCTGCGCAACCACACCCGGGTCCTGCCCGGCCCCCTCGCGCCCCGGCGCCCAGCGCCCTCATGACCCGCTCTGCCCGCGTGGAGATCGGCACCCGGCTGCGCTACGCCGGCCGGGAGTGGCTGGTCGTCGCCCAGCCCGCCCACCACCTCCGCCTGCGCGACAACGAGGGCGTGGAGATCACGGCGATCTGGGCCTCGGTGCTGCAGGCCCATGACTACGCCGTCCTGGGGCTGGAAGAGCCGCCGCTCGACCGCTACCAGACCATGTTCGACGCCCTGCCGCGGGACGTGCAGGAAAAGGCCCAGAAGCTCGCCCGCCACGTCCAGGAGGTCCTGTACGGCACCTGCGAGCGCGGCGGGCCCGTCCACCCGGACTATGACCCGGCCCTGTATTCCCAGAACGAGCGTGTTCGCCGTAAGGTCGCTGAACTCCGCGCCGAGGACCCGGCCTCAAAGGTCAGCGAGCGCCAGATTCAACGCTGGATCGCTGCCTATCAGCAGAACGGCCGCGGCATCTTCGGCCTGGTCGACCGCCGCCACCTGCGCATCGCCAGCCCGCACTCGGCGGGTGACCACCTCATCATGCGCGCGATCGACAAGGTGCAGGAGGACCTGGAGGGCCAGTCCGACGTCACCCTGGGCGAGCTGCGACGCCTCACCATCAACAAGCTCCGGGTGCAGGGCCAGCTTGCCGGGGCTGAGGGGGAGGGGCCCGGCAGGGTGCGCATGCCGGCCCGCACCAAGTTCGCCGAGCTGGTCCGCGCCACGGCTCCCACGCTGTTCAAGACCGCCCGGCAGCGCGAGAGCATCCTCTCCAACCTGAAAAAGCGGCCCTTCGGGCGCGCCCGCGGGGACCGTCCCGGGCAGGTTGTGCTGCTCGACTACACCCGCATCGACCTGATGGCGATCAGCGAGATCGACGGCAGCCCACTGCGGCTGAAGCTGCTGATCGCCATTGACCTGTGGAGCCGCGCCATCGTGAGCTGGGACCTCGTCGAGGCCGAACCCTCGGGACTGGACGCCACCCGCCTGGTCATCGGCATCCTCTTTCCCAAGCTGTGGCACCCCGACTGGCCGGGCGCCTCAAGGTGGCCCTACACCGGCGTTCCCGAGCAGATTGTCATCGAGGCGTTCGGGCTGGACGCAGACGTGCAGCTCGCGGCCTCGCCCCCCCTGCTGCCCGAGCTGCTGATCGTCGACGGCGGCAAGATCTTTATCGGCAGCCCCCTGGAAGCCCTAGCCGACGAGTTCCACTTCGACTTCCGCTTCGCCCGCCCCTTCAAGGGCAGCGACAAGGCCCACGTCGAGGCGCTGTTCGGCACCCTGCGCGAGCGCTTCGCCGAGGCCATCGTGGGCTACACGGGCCCGAGCGTCGAGCACCGTGGCCGCGAGGCCCAGCCCTACCACACCCGCACCGAGCTGATGACCCTGATCGGCGAGATGATCACCTCCGAATACAACGAGCGCGCGCACGACGCCTGCTTTGACCCCCTGCGGCCGAAGGTGAAGATCAGCCCCAACCGCATGCTCGACCTCGGCCTGCAGATGCAGGGCTTTTTCACCGTGCCCCGGTCGCGCAATGCGTACTACCTGTCCCTGCGCCGTGAGAAGCGGCGCATCGGGGAGAATGGCGTCACCATCCGCTACCGCCGTTACGACGGGCCGGAGCTCAACCCCTACCGCGGGTCGAAGTCCCCCTACCCCGAGTTGGAGGGACAGTGGCCCTTCCTGGTGGACCCGCGCGATCCCTCGTACATCTTCTTCCAGGACCCCTACCCCCCTGAGGGAGAGCAGGCCGTCTACCACGCGCTTCCCTGGGTGGATATCGACCATCCCTCACGACCCTTCCAGGATCTGCTGTACGAGTCCGCCAGCGCCGCCTTCCGGGAACACGGCTTCAACAACCACCGGGCGATGGACGACCGGCGCGACGAGCGCCGCAACCTCTACGACACCCGGGTGGCCGGGGAGAGGCAGCAGCTGCGCGGGCAGCTGATGGACGAGCTTCTGAAGCTCAACCGCAAGCCGGAGGGAGGCCAGCTGGGCCGCGCCGAGCGCAACGCGCAGTCCCGCCAGCAGGCGGCGCAGCGGGACCGCGAGGCGGCGCTCGGCGCGGAGGCCCCGCCCCCCCTGGAGCGGCCCGTCCCGCTGGAGCCCACCGAGCCCCTCACCCGGAAGGTGGTCATTCCGCATACCCGGGGGCTGCAGACGCTTGACCCGGGCGACCACGGGGGCCTCTACGACGACCTGAAGGATCTCCTGAGTGCGGAGGACGACGAGGAGGACGACCCATGACCGGCATGGACCTGAGCCGACGGCTCTTTGACGACAACAGCATCCTGACGCGCGAGGACTGGGCGGCCTACTGCGCGCACCAGTCCCCCGAACGCCCGCCCCGCCTGACCCCCGCGGAGTATGCGGCCCTGGGGGACCTGGAGCGCCGACGCTACAACCGTCGCCGAGCCGCCTGGCACGCGGACTGGGGCCTGAACACCACCAGCACGGTTGTCCTGGCGCGTCAGGAATTCGCGATCATGGCCGAGAAGAATTTCTACAGCCATGACCCGGTGAAGGATCACGTGGCCCTGAGCGGTCCGCCCACCCTGGGCAAGACCACCATCGCCCAGCTCCTGGGGCGCGACTTCGGTCGAGACGTGCGCGTCCTGCTGGAAGAACGCGGCATCGATCTTCAGGACCTCGACGAGTTCCAGCCGGTGGTCTACCTGTCCATCACCTCGGAGACGACGACCGAGACGCTCAACCGGCAGATCCTGCTGTTCCTGGGCACACCCATCTCGGTCAGCAAGCAGTACCGGAAGGGCGACCTCGAACTGGCCGTGGCCGAGGCCCTGCGCCGGCATGGCGTGCGACTGGTCATTCTCGACGACGTGCATCTGCTGCGGCCCGGACGGCGCAATACCGAGGGCGTGCACAGCTACCTCAAGGCCCTCAGCAGCCGGGCCCCCGTCATGCTGCTGATGGTCGGCATCGACCTGGAGAAGACCGACCTGTTCGAGGCCCTGCGCCACAAGGACAGAATCGAGGTTGGCCAGACTGGGGGCCGCACCACGGTGCTGCCGGTGGGCCGCTTTGCCAAGGGCAGCCCGGAGTGGATCGATCTGGTGAGCTGGGCCGATGGTCAGCTGGTGCTGCTTCACCACCAGCCCGGCCGCCTGCTGCGCCTGAAAGACTACCTGTGGAACCGCACCCAGGGCGGCATCGGCTCGTTCATGTCGCTGATCCGCCGGGTGGCCCTGAAAGCCGTGGCGACCGAGCATGAGCAGGTCAGCCGTAAGCTGATCGACCTCACCACGGCGGACTACAACGCCGAGAAGAGCAGCACCAGGAAGGCCGCATGACCGGCTGGCGCCTGCGCCCAGCGCCAACCGGGGCTGGCCGACCGCTGCCCATGCGCTGTCTCCCGGTTCCTGGCGAGAGCTTTGCAAGCTATGTGGGGCGCCTGTGCGCCTTTCAGCCGCGCATCCTGGAGATGTCACCCACCACGATGCTGGCCCGCATCGGCCTGCTGCCGCAGGAGGACCACCGGGCCTTCCTGCCCGGCTACGGGCTGATGCTGACCCCGGAGCACCGGAGCACCTTCGCCCGGGTGACCCGCCTGAACGAACAGACCGTGGCTGCCCTGCTGCTCACCCACTACGTGGGCGTCTGTCTGGAGCTGCCCGACCTGGACCCCGCCAGCTCCGACTTTGCGCGCCGAACCGGGCATGCGAACTGGGTCTACCTGACCGGCACCCACGTCGGTCCCTGTTGCCTGGCCCAGCCCGCGGCCACCCCGTGGCCGGATGGGGACCCCCTCACCCGGGCCTGGCTGCTCGCCTGGAAGCTGCCCTGGACCTTTCTGTGCTTGACCCACCAGCGCTTCCTGCTGGGGTCTGCCCGGGCTGCGGGAAGCGCCCGGGCGATCAGCGTACAGAACTGGGGGCCATGCCACGCTTCCGCACCCACGCGGCCCGGCCCGGCATCTGCATGAATCCTGCCCCGCAGGGCCGCAGCAGCCCGGGCGTCTCGGCCTCCTGCGGCTGGGACCTCACCCAGGTTCCCACCACCGCGGTGACCCAGCGTCGTCTGCTGGACGCGCAGCGCACGGTGAACCGGCTGCTCGCCGGCGAAGGGCTGCCGGTGGCTGGCCAGCCCACCCCGCCGCTGGAGATCTTCGGTCACCTGCGCTCACTGGTCAGTCTGGCGCTCCATGTGGCACAGCCCACGGACCTGGGAGCGCTGCAGGCCGAGGTGCAGGCGGCCTTCGAGGAGCATGCCGATCCGGGAACGCGGCGGATATGGCCGGGCGCCTGGCACCCCTGGCGGCCCGCGCCCGGGAGGTGAAGGGCAGCCAGGTCCGGCAGCTCGCCACCTACTTCCACTTCGGGGGGATGCTCGCCGGAGCCTACGACGCCTCCCTCGCGGACCGATCCCACCTGCGGCGCCGGCTGGGCCGCGACGCCCACGCCCGGCCGGCCTATGCCTTCACCCCGGACCATGTGCCCCCCGAGCTGTGGCCGAAGGTCTACCGGGAGCGCTTTGCTCTCTTCCTGACAGAGAGCGACCTGACGGAGACCTCGGGGCGCCGCTTCGTCTCGATGGTGCTGGTGCAGCTCGTGTCCTCGCTGGACCGGGTGGGGGCGGCGCGGGCGCTGGGCCTGCCCCCCTCGCACGCGGGTGGCCTGTACAACAAGGCGATGGGCGTGGTGCGCAGCCGGGGGCACACCGCCGCCTTTGACGAGCAGGTGCGCGCCGTGGCGGCGGAGCTCTCAGTCCGGCCGGACCGGGTGGACTACAGCGCCCGGCGCCGCCTGCTGGCCGACTTCCGGGAATTGACCCCGCAGCAGTGGGCCGGGTTGGGCGTCACCGGGCTGGCCGGCACGCCCGTCAGGCGACGCAACGCGGCTGCCTGGGTCTGGTCGCAGCTCACGCTGCGGGATGCAAAGAATTCGCCGGCGCTGTCGTCCCGGAACAGCACGCAACGGGAATCGCACCGTGAGGTGTACCGCCGCTTCCGGGACGGGGACCTGGAGAGGCTGCGACCGGCCCTGGAACGGCTGGCGGAGGAGGTGCAGGCCGGACTGGGCTGAAAGCCTGCAAGGCGTGCGGGCAACCCTGGGAGGCTGCCCGCTCTTGCTTTTTCAGAACCCCAGGACGCACACTGTGACAGGTGTCATATGACTCAGGATGAATTGACCGGACGGCCGCGGGATGTACTGCACAAGATCGCCGAGCTGGAGAATGCGGGCGAGCTGGTGACCATCCAGCGCGTCGGTGAAGCGCTGCACCTTCCCCGGCAGAACATCTGGGGGTACGTGCGCAAGCTGCAGGAGCGCGGCCTGATCGTCTACAACCCTGCCGAGCGCTTCACCACCCCGATTCGGCTGAGCGAGGCGGGCTGGCGGGTCTCGCAGGTGCCCCGCGCGGCCAGCGTCGACCTGCGCTTCCCAATTCTTGGTGAGATCGCCGCCGGGCAGCCCACGCTGGCCGACGGGCAGGTGGAGGCCTATGCCACCCGGTTGCAGGACGTGCTGGACCTGCGTGAGGGCGACTTCCTGCTGAAAGTGCGTGGCGACAGCATGACGGGCATCGGCATCTATCCCGGAGCTCTGGTGGCCATCCGGCCCCAGCAGGAGGAACCCTTGAGCGGCGAGATCATGCTGGTGACCCTTCCGACTGAGAACACCGCGACGCTGAAGCGCTGGCACCGCAACAACGGCACGGTCACGCTGACCAGCGAGAACCCCGAGTACGGCCCCATGACCTTCAAAGTGGAAGAGGTGCTGATCCAGGGCTGCATGGTGGGACACATCGGCGCCGGCCGCAGCCGGCGCACGCAGAACGGGGAGTAGACCATGACGGCCCAGCCCACCGCACCGCCGCGCGAGTCTCTGCGCGTGGTTCCGCCGAAGCCCATGCCCTCCCCGGCGGTGCGCTACGCCGAACTGGTGCCCGCGGACCAGCAGGTGTTGATGGTGCTGGAAGCCCACGGGGGCAGCGCTGATATGGGAACGCTCGCGGGGGCCCTGGATCTTCCGGATGGTGCGCTCCAGGCCCGGCTGGCTGCCCTTGCAGCCGGGGGAATGGTGCACCTGCTGCCCGGGCGCTGTGCGCTGCTGGACGAGCTGCGGTCCCGGGTGCAGCGCGACCTGAATTCAGCGGTCGGGGCCCGGGTGGTGCTGAGAAGTGAGGACACAGTGCGTTGCCCTGCTCCGCATGCCGGGGAGCGGGTGCTGCGCTTACTCTGCCGCGAGGTCTTTGCGCCCCATGTGGTCCGGCCCCGGGTGCCCCTGCGCCAGGTGCTGGATGTTCAGGTCATGAACGGACTGCTCGATGAAGCCGACCGCACGTTCCTGGCCAACGCCAGCGTTCACGTGGACCTGGTCGTCGAACATGTCGAGACCGAGCAGCCGTTGCTGGTTCTGGAACTGGATGGCCCGCAGCACGAGCGCAGTCCCCAGCTGGAGCGCGACGTGCGCAAGGACCGGATTCTGAGAGTGGCCGGGCTCCCCTTGTTGCGGTTGTGGACGTGTGAGGCGCAGCCGCCCGGCGAAGGACTGACGCGGGCGCTGCTGCGCTGGCGGCTCCAGAGCGCCTTGCGAGACGTCACCTTCCGGGAAGCGTGTCACCCCGCCCTGCGTGAGGCGTTCCGGGGCCAGCCCAGTGGACCCCACGCGGCCGACGACCTGCCCCGGGGCGATGAATTGCGCGCCCTGCTGGGCGATGAGCTGCTGACCGCGTTGCTCGGGGGGCGGGAGGCGTGTTCGCCAGCAGGCTTGGCCCGTCAGGCGACGCTGGGGCAGATCGTCACGAACCTGCGCGCGACCCACACCGACAGTGGGATCCGCCAATGGTTCGAGCGGGCCCGCTACACGCTGCGCGGCGAGTCCCCCCGCGACATCTTGCAGGGCGACTGGAACCCCGGGGACCCGCGGGTTCGCCTGGTCTGCCGTCTGGCTGCAGCGGGCGGCAGCTTTTTCGCCACCTGAGCTCGGCCTATTGGTTGGCACTGGCCGGATGCGGAAGTATCCACCTATGGGCGGAGAAGGAGCGGTATGGGCGAGTTCGCGGTCTACACAGTGTCCTTGAACCATTTCGCCACCGGTGAGGGCGTCCTGCTGCAAGTGCTGGTGGCCTCTGCGCAGAGTGAAGAGGAGGCAATCGAACTGTTCTGGAATGCCTTCTACCGTGGAGAGCGGCAGCCCACGACGTTCTGGCCGACGGTCCGGCAAGGCGTGGCCCGTGAGCCGTTGCGGCACTGGTGCACAGCGGGGGCGCTAGATCGCCTGGAAGCGTTGGCACTGGCCTCCGACAGCTTGAACTTCAGCTTGAGCTGCTCGTACGACCCGGAATGAGCAGTGCTACGCGACAGAGGACATACACGTTGTGCTTGCGCCTAAGCGTGCCGGGTGCAGGTGAGGTCCAGCAGCTGCTGGTGATC
The DNA here is from genome assembly GCF_039545055.1 of Deinococcus carri. Lineage (NCBI taxonomy): Bacteria > Thermotogati > Deinococcota > Deinococci > Deinococcales > Deinococcaceae > Deinococcus > Deinococcus carri. Next base: position 144,012 of record NZ_BAABRP010000005.1, on the reverse strand, counting down.
CAGACACCCAGTGTGAACTCAGCAGCGGAAGCGTTCGGTGCCCTGTTCTATGAACATGACCCACTGTCCTGGGCGCTGCTCTGTCCGAAAGTGACGATCCGCGAAGGCGTCAGCCAAGCGCTTCTGCGTGCGTATTTCACCCCGGAAGCCATCCAGCAATTTGAAGCGCGGGTAGCGGCTGGCGGCTGTGTGGCGTTCTCGTGGGAGTACGCAGATGACTGACAGTGTCTTAGTTCGCGGGAAGATCGCCCCATCCATCGGGGGTACCGGTGCAATTTTCCAAGGGCTGTCCACACAGCATCAATTTCGGTGGAGCTTGCTCCCCGACCAGTGGGGTTCCGAAGGATGCGTCCTAACCCATCTGGGGCTACAGACCAAGCCCTTAAGCATTAGAATTTTCTGAAGCCAGATGACATCGATTCTGACGCCTGCAGCCCAGCTGGACCTAGAAGGAGCTCGTGCATGAATAGTCCCCTCTCTACCCTCACGGAGCACCACACCGAAAAGCTGGTGGCTAAGAAGCAGGCCCTAGCGGCTCTGATGTTCAACAGCCTCATTCAGGCCGACCGGTACGTTGGCGAAGTCTTTTCCGTCGGCTTCAACGAGTTCATCGCTCAAGTGCACGACAGCTTCCGGCGGGATGTCGGCGGCATCCCGCAGGGCGCCTTCCTGATCGCCACGCGCGTCTCACCTGACCAGAGTGCTCTGCCCTTCGATGACGAGGACAGCGAGATCGTGCTGTTGCGAGTGATGGGACCCACCTCGCTTCCCCGTGATGGGGAGCGGCAAGACCAGCGCGCGGACGCCGTGGCTCGGGCGATGCAGGGTGACTCGGCGTGGGAGACCGAAGTCGACGAATACACCCATAACAACCTCTCGTTCAGCGGCCTGCGGTGCCGTGTGCTGGGCACCCTCTACATCGAGGAGAGCGCCACCGCGCCTGATGGTCTCCAGTTGCGCCTGGGTACCGACATTGACAACTTCTACTCCGGCCGAGGCATGAAGATCTACAAGCCCTCTGCCGACGCGCTTAAGCAGCTCGTGAATTATCGCGACCCTGAATTCCGCAGTGACCATCCGCTGGGCGACCATACGGTCTCCATCGCGAGCCTGCGATATGGCAGCACCCGCCGGAACCTGAGCAGCGACGGGGTCGACATCAGTATCACCCCCGCCGACCTCATCGGTCAGAAGACTGCCCTGTTCGGCATGACCCGCAGCGGCAAATCCAATACCACCAAAATCATCGCGCAGGCCATCTACGAGCTCCGCGCCATGCCGGTGCCGACCGATGCAAGCGACACCCCAGAACAAGCGGCAGCGCGGGCCAAAAGCAATCGGATTGGCCAGCTCATCTTCGACCCCAACGGGGAATACGCCAACGAGAACGTGCAAGACGGAACCAACCTCAACCCCAGCGCGCTGAAGAACATCCATCGGCATCTGGGCCTGACCAAAGCCGCAGAGGTCGTGACCTACGGCACCCTTCCGCACCCCAAAGATCCCGATCGGCGCCTGATGAAGATCAACGTGTTCGGCGATCAGCTCGCCATGACTGACATGTTGGGGATCAAGACGGCAGAAAAGTCAGGTGTAGCCAGCAACATTCAGAAGGCCCAGGAGGATGCCTACACGGTACTGCAGGAAAAGACCCAGATGCTGCTGATTGGCAAGGCCATCCTGAACGAGCTTCTGGCCCCCTCCAAGGAGACCAAGTACATCGGGAACTTCATTGGCACCGACCTGGCGCCCCCTGACCTGACCATGTTCCCACCTGACGAAGCGTATGGCCGCGGCGTCCGTTATATCCGCAGCCTGCTGGTCTACCGTGCCCTACTGGCCGAAGGCGGCCTGGATGCCCCTTTCAGACCCAGCACCAAGAACCTGTTCAGCAAAGAGCTTCGGGATGCCATGCGCACGCCTCTGGACCCCAAGGAAGCAGCGCTGCAGCAGGAATTCGAGGAAGCTGCCGACATCTTGGACCCGAAGGTGACCCCAAGCCCGAGCTGGAATGACTTAGCCATCGCTTTTAAGGGGCTGGACAAATTCCTTGAGCGCCCTGAATACGCCGATTTCAACAGGAAGTACAGAGAGGACCACGAAGGCCGCTCCTGGCATGACAGCACCCTGTAGAACATCCTTGGCATGTTCCGCTACAGCAATGGGCCCCGCCTCGCCGGGCGCCTTTACCCCAATCACGCGCCTGCGTCGAGCAAGGACTATGCCGACATGATCTACGACGACCTCCTTGACGGGAAGCTGGTCATTCTCGATCAGTCGCTCGGCGAGGAACTGGCGAACCGGGCGGTCGCGGAGCGCGTGATGTGGAAGCTGCTGCGCAGCCACATGGAGACGTTCGGACAAGGGGATCCGCCGCCCGCCATCCTGGTCTACGTCGAAGAAGCGCACAACCTGCTGCCCAAGAAGAGTGCCGAAGGTGAGGTCAACGTCTGGGCTCGGCTGGCCAAGGAAGGCGCGAAGCTGAATCTGGGGCTGGTCTACGCCACGCAGGAAGTAAGTGCGCTGCAAAGCAACATCCTCAAGAACACGGCCAACTGGTTCATCGCCCACCTGAACAACAGCGAGGAAATCAGAGAAATCAGCAAATATTATGATTTCGAGGACTTCGCGGATTCCATCCAGCGCGCGCCGAATAAGGGCTTTATCCGCATGCGCACCCGCACGAACGTCTTCACCATCCCGGTGCAGATGCGCAAGTTCGACCTGACGACCAGCAGTGCACCCGCGCCGGGCGCCACGGTAGCTGAGGGCAACTGATGCCGCATGAAGGTGAACGGGCGGGCGTCACCACCAGCCTGAAGCGACTGCTCAGCAGCGGCGAAGCCGAGAAGCTCAAAAGCCGGCTCCAGAACCGCGCCCCATCTGAACCTCCGCAGGGATCAAGCGGCATTGCGATTGAGCGACCGGACCCCGCCGCACTCCCACGCTTTGTCATCGCGATTGACGGCTCCCAGGGGGCAGTGCAGATCGAGGAGGGCTTTCCTGGCGCCGAAGTGGGCGTAGTCACCGTGGCCAGCGTCATGATCGACCTGCATAAGTTGCGCGATGCCCGGGTCAGGGGCGTCCCCGACCCACGGAAGTTCCGCAATTTGCATGATCCGCACGGCATTGAAGTGTTCCTGCCTTCCACGAACATGGTCTTGGATGAGTGCGGAGATGCGCGTGAGAGCTTCCGCAGTGAGTTCTTCCGTGTGCTGGGCGAAAAGCGCCTAGCAGAGGACGGGGAGAGCTTGCTGGAGACCTACGAGGTCCTCCTGGGCCTGCGCGATGATCAGGGCGCGGAGAAGCTGGGCTGTCCTCTGCTGGGCAGCTGCACTGAGCCTGACAAGGGCCATAAGTATCACCAGGCAAAGGGCGCCTACGCTTGCGCTTGCAGCACAAAAGAGCTGTTCTCAACAGATGCCTTGCGCATCCACGAGAGCTTCATGGACGCTGGAAGCAACCAGACCGTCATCACTGAATGCCGTAGCGTGGTGGAGCACTTGGTGCTGGTGAATTACCTACGGTACTTCGAGCGCAAGAACATGTGGGACTCCATCCAGGATGTCGCTTTTGTCATGGATGGTCCCCTAGCGGTCAGTGGCCATCCCGCTTGGTTGGCCATGAGCATCAAGAAGGAGTTCCTTCGACTGGCTGAAGCCAGCCGGCGAGCTTCTGGGGTCACACCCATCATCTTTGGCATCGAGAAGACTGGAATGTTCCAGGAGCACCTCAAGCTCCTGGATCAACGGGTTCAGAAGACGCCGAGATCCGCAGACGAGCGGCCTGATCCGCGAAAGTTGACGCAGAAGGGTCACCTGGAGGCAGGACGGGTCATCTTGGTGAATGACGCATACACAAAGAAGAACATCATCTTCAAATACGAACCTCCAGGCACTGGACCCTACAAGGCGTACGGCGAGACGAGCCACTATGGCCGCAAGGTGCTGTACAAGACAACTTCAGGTGCCCTGATCACTGCTATGCCAGCATTCCTTAAAGACGGCGACGATGATATGAAGGCCGAAGCTTGCTGCGATCATTTCAACAATCTGGGCACCATGCTTTCGTTGCTTGACGCGCTGGTCTCGAATGCCTTTCGCGATGCTACGATTCCGCTCGTGGTCGCACACGCCGAGGCTTCGCTCCCTGCCCGTGCCAATGAGAGCGTCCTCAAGCGCTTTTTGCTTGAGCATCAGAAAGCAGGGCGAAAAGCATGACCCTGGCAACCCTGCCCGATCACTCAAGCGAAGGCGCCGCAGCGCACCCATCTGCTCCAGGCGAACGCCGCCTGCTGCCAGCGCCCAAGCCGAACTCTGCCACCGTGGAGGCACGCTGGATTCGGCTAGGGCCGTGGTATGCCATGTTCCCGCTGGACTTCGCCTACGAAATGATCCAGCGTTACACCAGGCCAGGGGATCGGGTGCTGGACCCCTTCATGGGCCGGGGCACGACCCTGGCTGCGGCCAGCGCATTGGGGCGCATCGGCTTGGGCAGTGAGATCAACCCGGTAGCCTGGATCTACGCGGCGACCAAGTTGCAGGCGGCGCCCAAGGATGCTGTTCTGGCGCGTCTCGAGGAAATCATTCGCCTGGTTCCAGCCTTCCGGATCGAGGAGGTCACGGATCTGCCCGAAGCGATCCCGGAGTTCTTTGAGTGGGCCTTCCATCCTGAGGTTCTGAAATTCTTGCTGGTGGCACGCGAACATCTGGACTGGCAGGAAAATGCCACCGACCGCAGCCTAATGGCCCTTATTCTGCTTGACCTGCATGGGAACGAAGAGAAATCGTTCTCGAACCAGATGCGTCAGACCAAAAGCATGAGCCCTGACTATTCTGTGGCCTGGTGGCGCGAAAAGGGCCTGGTTCCACGGAACAAGGATGTCGGTGCCATGCTGCAGCGCAAGATTGAATGGCGCTACAAGTTCGGCGTGATCACAGGCGACCGGCAGACCCGGGCCTTGTTCGGTGACTCCACTGAGACTCTCAAGCGCCTGAAGCCTCGGATCGAGGCCAAGCACCAGCTGCTGCTGACCTCGCCGCCTTACTACGGGCTGGTGAACTACAACCGCGACCAGTGGCTTCGTCGCTGGATGCTCGGTGGCCCCTGGTCGAACACTACCCGGGGATCGAACAAGCATGAACGGGATTTTGCCAATCAGGAGGATTACCGCCAGCTACTGCTGGACATTTTTGCAATTTCGAGACGGCTGCTGAAGCCTGACGCCACCATCGTAGTTCGGACAGACGCCCGGAAATTCACGTTGGACACCACAAAAAGCGTGCTGAGCACAGTCTTTCCAGAGTGGAATATGGAGGAAAATGCGAGCCCTTTTAAGGATCCGACGCAGACCCGCCTGTTCGGCGACCGGGAATCCAAGCCCGGTGAAGTGGATTTAATCCTGACGCGTCATGTAACGCTGTAGGCGCCGGAGCGAGCAATACAGGCAGCACAGCGCTGGTCTGTACGCCAAGCCCTATCGCCAAAAGCTCTCTGAGCACATCACCCAGAGTTCTTACGCTCGTTCACCCATGCCTGCATGGTTGCCCATTGCTCGCGCCGGGCGCGGGCCGTCTCGTCCTCAACCACCAAGGGCCTCTGCTTCGAGGCTGGAGCCTGCCCCTCTCGCGTCTCCTGCGGCGCCGCTGGCGCGCTGGCAGTCCGGGTCCGCTTGGCTGCAACCTCAGCCTTCGCCCGGGCCTCGCGCAGCACCGCCGCCCAGGTGTCCGCGACTCGCTGGGCCTCGTCTTCAAAAGCGCCCGTGACGGCGCCTCGCACGGCATCGTCCTCAGCGCGCTGCTCGAGCAACCGAGCCCGCTCCTGGCAAGCTGGGCACTGGGCTGCCCCGTCGTCCCCCCGGACCGGCACCCGGGGCCGGTGGGCCAGCAGGTCCTCGGCGAGCAGTTCCAGCCAGGGGACGTCCAAGGCCGCGGCCTTCGCTTCGGGCACCGCATGCCTAAAGAACACCTCTAGGCCGAAGAGCACGCGCTTTCCCGCCACTACCGCTACATCGAAGCGGAAGTCACCGTGGGTGGCTTCTTCCACCACAGCGGTCCAGCCCACCGGGCGGAAGGAACGCGGTAGCAGGGCGCTGTCCCGGCAGCGGCCTTTCACACCGGCGCAGCGCTGCTGCCAGGTCACGTGCCCAGTCTCTTCCAGCTCGCGCCGCAGCGCCTGGGCCAGCAGCTGCTTGGCCGCCCGGTGGGTCACGCTCTCGCCCCCGCAGTCCCGCTCGAAGCCGGGCAGGTGGAAGAAGTGCCAGCGGCGCTCCTCGCCGCGGCGCACGCCCAGAGGGGCGCTGCACTCCAGGCAGGTGTAGCGGGCACCGCGCGGGGCGGTCAGCGCAGTCACCACATTCGCCGTCGCATCCAGCGCGAAAGGCACGGCCGTCATCGGCGCCCCCGGCGTAGGGGTGGCGGCGCCTGTCCGGCCTCCTCCACGAAGATCAGGTCGCGCCGCGCGCGGGTCAGGGCCACGAACTGCACGCAGGCTTCGCCGATGACGGCCTCCGGCGTCCGGGCATAGACGGCGGGCATCAGGTGGGGATGGAGCACGAACACCCGGTCCGCCTCCCGCCCCTTCGCCCCGTGGACAGTGGAGAAGGTGATGGTCTGGTGGCTCCGCGCGAAAAAGGCCGCCATGAACTCGGCCAGCCCCTGGAGGTCGCGCGCCCCCTCCCGCACCGCCGCCCGGGTGAGGTGGCCCAGCGATTCGGCGAGGTCCTCCCGCTGGGCCAGCAGGGCCGCAGCCGCCGTGGCGTCCCCCACCTCGCGCTCGATCCGCTCGCGCTCCGCTCGCCGGTGGTCCGCGAGCTGCGCCTCCCAGTGGGTCAGACCCCGGAGAAAGACGCGCCGGGCGAGCCCAGTCAGCGTTCCCCCGAGGTCCTTTCCCTGCAGGGCGGCGGGCTTCCCCGCACGAATGGCTTCCAGGCAGCGCCCGATCAGGGGCGCGTTGTAGCGGCAGAGCACCAGGTCGCCGGGCTGGATCCACTTCGGGAGGGCGGTGTCGGGGATAACGAACACCCGTCCCTCCGGGGCGCCGGGTGCGGCCTCAATCTCGGGGGCAAGCTTCTTGGCCAGGGCGACGTGGCTGCGCGGGCAGCGGTAGGTGACCGGCAGGGTGAGGACGGTGCCGCCTATCCGCGTGAGGATGCGGTTCATCGCGTCGGCGTCGGCACCGGTGAAGCCGTTGATGCTCTGGCGGGGGTCGCCCATGAACAGCTGCCGGCCCCCGGGGCGCACAGTCTTCAGGGTGAATTCCAGCTGCAGGGGGCTGAGGTCCTGCGCCTCGTCGATCAGCACGAAGTCGAACTGGGGGACGGGCAGCCTGCGGACGACCGGGACATACAGCATGTCGTCAAAGTCGAAGTTGCCCGCCTCGACCGCCTGGTCGCCCCGGCGCAGCAGGACGCGCACTCCTTCCAGGCAGGCGCGCTCGAGCACAGGGTCGGCGGGTGGGGTGAGGTTGTAGCGCAGGGCAAGAGCGCGTACCGCGGCCGTGTCGCGGCTGTCGGTGAGGTTGACCCGGGCGAAGTGCAGCAGGCTGGCGAGGAAGGCGTCGGCGTCCGAGCGGTCCTCGGGAGCGAAGCGGTGCTGCAGTTGCAGTTCGTCGATGTAGGCCCGGACCAGCTTGCGCGCCTTGCCCGGGTTGACCTGCGCCTGGCGCACGCCGGGGTACCGCGCCTGCAGGGCCCGCTTCCCCAGGGCGTGAATGGTCTGCGCCCGGACGTGCCGGGGAAGCCGGGACGCGAGTTCCCGGGCGACATGGGCGTTGTAAGCGAGATAGCGGGCCTCGAGATCCTGGGGCAGGACGCCGGCCACCTCGGTGAGGGTGAAGGTCTTGCCTGAGCCCGCCGTGGCCAGCACCACCCCGTGGCCAACGCCTGAGCGGACGAAGTCAAGGACGGCTTGCTGGTGGGAGCTGCGCGTGAGGGTGTGGGGGGCGGGCATGCCACCGATCAGCTTAACGAGGAGCCGCTGGGAAGGCGCACGCACATGCTCTCAGACAGTTCTGCGCGGCGAACCTGAGGCCCGGCAGCGAGGGTGCCTAGGGCCGCTTGAGGGCCACCGCCCGCGCCAGCAACGCCCGGGCACGGCGCCGGCCCTCGAAGGAGTTGACTCCCGAGAGGCCGCCCAGCGCCAGACCGAAGGGTACAGCGAGCAGGAGCAGCGTCCAGCCTCCCGTGACCTTCTGCAGGCCAGGGTAGGCGGCGAGCAGCAGCCCGATGATGCCAATCACGCCGCCCACGCGCGTCGGCCCCAGCCAGGTACCCGCTGAGCGGTCCACCGCCTCGAGTTGCGCGTCGTATTCCGCCACGGCGTACTCCAGGGCCTTGAGATCGAAGACTTGCAGCTCGCGTGCCACGCGTGCCTCGTAGGCGCTGCGCTCCATCAGCGCCGCGTGCGCTTCCGAGTCAGCGGCACCCGACAGCCGCAGGTATTCCAGCCGGTACATCAGCAGCCGCGCGACGAATAGCAGCAGGACCAGTGTCGCCGCGACGATGAGCGTGGAGTCGGAAGCCGGGCGCAGCGCGAGAAGGTAGGTGGTCGCCGTCGACAAGAACAGGGCAATATCCAGCCACGGAAGGCGCGCGAGCCAGCGCCACCGGGAGGGGCGCTGCGCATGCGCCAAGACTTTCGGGCGCGCGGGCGCGAGCAGCGTGTGAATGGCCTGCACCTGCAAAAAGACGTCGTCGGGCACGCCCGCACGTTAGCGGAAGGGCCGGCGGACGGTGGACGAACATGTGCTCTTTGAACTGGCGATATTCTGCCCGCGGCTTCATCTTGTGGCCTGAGCCGGGCGTGGAGGGGGCTTCATGGCTTCTGCCCGGAACGGGTCAGCCAGGGCAGGAGCACCGCGCCATCTGGACTGACCCGTTGCACCTCAGCCTCCATATTCCGTAATTACCGGCTCGTTCTACGCTGATGGCGTATAATTATCCTCATGTACGCGCGGCTTGACCGCGCGCACGACAGGCCAGACACGGTGGCTTCCTCGAGAAGGACGAGAAGGAGACGCCGCGGCCTGGAAAGGACTTCATGTCGTACCGAGGCTTGTTCATCGGCATCAACCGCTTTCAAGACCCCCAGATCTCGGACCTCGGTGGTGCCGTCCGCGACGCGCAGACTCTCGCCGCGTTGTTCGAAGACTCCGTCGACACGCTCGCCGTCACCGAGCTGCATGATGAGCACGCCACGCACGACGCCATCATGACCGCGCTCGAGAACCACCTCGCGAACGTCACCGAGGACGACACCGTCATCCTTTCCTTCTCCGGGCACGGCACTCCTGGCCACCGGCTGGTCGCGCACGACACGCGTGTCAACGACCAACCGGGCACGACCATCGACATGCAGGTACTCAGCGACCTGTTCCGTGCTTCGCGAGCGCGTCGGATCCTCTTCCTGCTCGACTGCTGCTTCAGCGGCGGCGCATCCGCCAAGGTCATCGCGGGCCCCGCCACTCGCCAGATGCTCAACTTCGAGCAGTTCGCCGGTGAGGGCCGCGTGCTGATCGCCGCGAGCGACCCCTCGTCGCCCGCGTACGAGCATCCCGGCGGTGGGCACGGCTTCCTTACCCAGGCCTTTATCGATGCGCTCCTCTCGGGCACCGGCCCGCGCGACGTGTTCGAGGTCGTTGCGGACGTGCAGGCACGCGTGCGCGAGGCGTCCGCACGGCATCACCTCACGCAGGAACCCACCGCAAGCGCCTTCAGCCAGGGCGGCTTCACCCTCCCGAGCTTCGTCAAGGGCGCGCGCTACCACCTCCTGCACCCCACGCGCGACCGCGCACCCGTCACCGCCGACTTCGCCGACCTCGCCTCACACGGCCTGCCCGTCAGCGTCACTGACGCGTGGCGCGCGCGCTTTCCCACTGGGCTAAACGCGCTGCAGCAGCGCGCCGTCAACGAGTACGGTGTCCTCGACGGCCAGTCGCTGCTGGTCATCGCGCCCACCAGCTCCGGCAAGACCTTCATCGGCGAGCTCGCCGCGGTCCGCGGCGTCCTCGCAGGCCGCAAGGCCGTGTTCCTCGTGCCGTACCGCGCCCTCGCCAACGAGAAGTACGAGGACTTCAAGGCCGTGTATGGCGCGCAGCTGGGCCTGCGCGTGGCGCTGTGCACTGGGGACCACCAGGACGACGTGAGCGACTTCGTGCGCGGCAAGTACGACCTCGCGTTCCTCACCTATGAGATGTTCCTGCAACTGGCCGTCGGCACCGAGGGCACGCTTGAGCGGATCGGCACGATCGTGCTCGACGAAGCGCAGTTCGTCGCCGACCCCAGCCGCGGCATCGTGGTCGAACTGCTTCTCACGCACCTGCGCAGCGCACGCGAGCGCGGCGTGACGCCCCAGCTGCTCGCGCTCTCCGCCGTGATCGGCGATGTCAACGCCTTCGACGAGTGGCTCGGCGTCCGCACCCTGCTCACCACCGAACGGCCCGTTCCCCTCGAGCTCGGCGTCCTCGACCGCACCGGCATGTACGAGTACGTCAGCCCCGACGGCACGCGCGGCACCACCAACCTGCTCGAGCCGCACCAGGTGAGGCAGCGCCGCGAGAAGGCCAGCTCGCAGGACGTGATCGTGCCGCTGGTGCGCCAGCTGCTCATGGACGACCCGACCGAGCAGGTGCTGATCTTCCGCAACACCAAGGGCAGCGCGACCGGCGCGGCGAAGTACCTCGCCGCCGAGCTCGGCCTGCCGCCCGCGACGGCGACCTTGCAGGCGCTGCCGCGCCACGACCTGTCCGGCACCAGCCACGACCTGCGCGCGGCCCTGGGGGGCGGCGCCGCCTTTCACACCGCCAACCTCACGCGAGACGAGCGCGTGATCGTGGAGCGCGCCTTCCGCGACGCCGGTGGGGAGGTGCGGGTCCTGACGGCCACGACGACCGTTGCGGCGGGCGTCAACACGCCCGCGCGGACGGTCATCGTGGTTGAGCACGAGTTCGTCGGCGGCGAAAAGCGACCGTTCACAGTCGCCGAGATGCGCAACATGATGGGGCGCGCGGGCCGCCTCGGCTTCAACGAGTCCGGCCGCGCGATCATCCTCGCGGACACGCCGTGGGAGCGCACGCGTCTGCTGCAACAGTACGTACTGGCGGAGCCGGAAGGGCTGCGCTCGTCGTTCCAGGGGGCCGATCTCGGCACGTGGCTGCTGCGGCTGCTCGCGCAGGTGAAGCGGGTTCCCGCGACGGAATTGCCCGGACTGCTTGTGAACACCTACGGCGGCTTCCTGCTCGCTCGGCAGCAGCCGGACTGGGCGGCAGGCGCGCACGCCGCGGTCGCGAGCCTGGTCGAGGAGATGCTCCGCCTCGACCTGCTCGAAGAGGAGGACGGCCTTGTGCGGCTGACGCTACTCGGGCGGGCCTGCGGTGCGTCCTCCCTGTCGTTCGCGTCGAGCAAGCGGCTGATCAGGATGTTCAAGCAGGGCGAACTGCGCGGTGACACGACCCTCGGGCTGCTCACAGCCACCCAGGTCACCAGCGAGCTGGACAACATCTACACACCGATGCAGAAGAGGGGCACCTTCGAGACGAAGTGGGGCGCGTTGGCCGCGAGGAACCTTGGGGCTGACGTCGGGCGCGCGCTGCAGCGTCACGCGGAGGACACCTGGGCGTTCCACGCCCGCTGCAAGCGCAGCCTCGTGTTGCGCGACTGGATGAACGGCGTGGCGATGGCCGACCTTGAGAGCACCTACAAGACGAACGCCTTCATCGTGATGGACGCCGGGAGTATCCGCGGCATCGCGGACGCGACGCGCTTTCACTTGCGGTCCGTGCACGCGCTAGCGTCGGCGCTGCTTGTGACCGGCGACCTCGACGCGGAGGCGTTCGACCGCGAACTCACGCGACTGGAGTTCGGACTTCCCGAGGAAGCCCTCGGGCTGCTGGAGCTGCCGCTAAGGCTCGACCGCGGGGAGATGCTCGCATTGCATGCCCGCGCTGGATCAACGCTCGAGCAGTTACGCGGCTGGTCGCTGACTGATCTCCAGTCGGTGCTCGGCGAGGTTCGTGGGCTTCAACTCCACGCGGTTCTGCAGAATGCTGCGTGACCAGTTGAGCGGCGCGTCAATTCGGCGTTCCGCTTCACCAGTGACAACTATCCGCGGCGAGCGGGTAGTGACATGAATAAAAATCCCCCGATGGACGTCGTGTTCATCGGGGGTGCTGGTGACAACAATCGGCGCGCTGTACAAGCCCCCTGGCCCAGCACCTGCCAGATGTCGGATGACAATTTAATTTCACACTGGCCCATGTATATTCACACTCCGCTCTGAGAAGGCGCACCTGTCGAGGCGCGCCTTTCAACGTGTAGAACAACTTTTTCCTTCGTCTTCACCTCGAGGCCCTTCAAAAAGTGTGAAAATAGCTCGGCCTGTTCCCAGCCCAAGAGGCACGCTGGAACAACAGAAATCTGTCTTTCACGCTCGCCTGGTCATTTTCCCACTCTTCGCCATCCTGCTGCCTCTCTACTTTTGAGCGTTCTGGCGCAGCTTTTTCACGTTTGAGCATCCATCCCCTCCGTGGCGTCTGGCCCACAGGCTCCTGGCAGCTCAGGGTTGGGAAAAAAGTGCGAAAAAAGCTCAGGCCCGCAGCCGATTGTCCAGTCTCTCTGGGAGGGAAAAACTCCTGCTTTCACACTCACCCGGTCATTTTCCCACCCGGAGCGGGCCTGACCGGGCACTGTGCTTCTTCAGGACTCCCGCGCTGTGCGCTTCCGAGCCTCCGGGTGCTCCCGTGGAAACACCGGCCACGAACAGGGAGCGCTGCAGGACTGGCAGCGCCCCCATTCCCTTGCCGCCTACCGCTCGAAGAGCAGCGCCTCAAGTTTCGCGAGCACGTCCTGCAGCACTGCCGCCTGTACCCGGCCCACCACCTGCACCTGTTCGGTCCTCAGGGGATACACGTAGTCTGCCAGCACAACATTCTGCGTTCCCACAGACACCTCGAACGGGTGCTCATGGGACTTCCCAGCGACCAGGGCCACCAGCACATACCGGCTCCGGGCATTGTAGGCCCCCGGCGTGATCACCACGGCACGCACCCCAGACCCCACCTCCGCGCTGCAGACTTGCACGAGGTCACCCTGTGCGATCGCTGTTGTCCTCACGGCTCCACCTCTTCCTCCACCTCAGCGGACACGTCATGCTGATTCTCCGGCTGCAGTTCCTTCAGCAGGTCCCTCAGGCGGTAGCGCGGCGCCCGGGTGAGCACCAGTTGCCCATCACGGACTTCCCCTGCGAGCATGTCGCCAGGCTGCACCTTGAGTTCCTCGAGCAGCTTCTTGGGCAGCAGCACTCCCCGGCCGGAACCCCAGTTCCTCACCTTCAGGCGGATTTCCATATGCCTGCTCTCCTCGCCAGCACCTCGTCCGGATCAACCTGCAGCGCATCGGGGTAGCAGCCGAGCAGGGCGCGCGCCGCGTGCAGCGTGTCGCTCATCCGTCGCAGCGCTCCCGGCTCGACTCCCTCGCTCTGCAGTTCCTGAAAGGCTGCCTCGTACCCGCCCTGGGTCAACCCGTAGGCGCTGATCGTACCCAGCTCCGTGCTGTCGTAGTCGATCTTCACCACAGCGGGGAACGCGGGCCGTGGACGGCCTGATCACCGGCTGGCATGAGCCGCGCGCGAGCCACCTCCTGATGCTGGAGGCGATCGCCGGGCGGCGGCATCTGGAGGTGGCCTATGCGGCGGCGCTGGAGGCCGGGTACCTCTGGCACGAGTTTGGGGATCTGCACCTGATGCTGCCCTGAGCTGGCTGCGGGGCCGCGAATGGAAGCTGACGCTGCTGGAGATGAAGGCGCAGCCGCTCCCCGCGAAAAGCCAGATGAACCGCGCCGTGTCGCTGCTGGTGACACGCTCGCCGGGTTGGGCCCTTCTCCTGGGACACCTCAACGGCCCGCATCGCACACCACTTCCCCGCTCAGGGCTGACTTCACCTGGCCCAGGGTGTCCGGCGCCAGGGCTTGAAGACCGAGAGGACGGTGGCGAACGCGAGTAGCAGGAACGACACCACCGGGGGGAACATCAACTGGATCGGCAGGGCGCCCAAGTGGTCACGCACCTCCTGGGCGCGCGTCATGGACGTCAGGACCGGCAGGCGCCCGACCAGCGGCACCAAGGCGAGGAACACCAGCGCCGTCATGACCAGGGAAAGCCCCAGCTTGACCAGCACCCACCAGTGGCGCAGTATGCCCCACGGTGTGCCCCAGCCCAGCAGCAGGCCCGTGACGAGCACGCCGAGGCTCAGCGGCGGCAGGGCCACCGGCACGATCCAGCCCACGCTGGTGTACCCGCTGAGCGCGGTGGCCGCGTCGCTCGTGGTTCGCGCCTGTTCCAGCAGCACGAACAGGGCCACATCCACGCCCATCCAGGCCACGCCAGCCATCAGATGCAGCACCAGCAACCCCTTGCGAACAGAGGGGGCAAGGCGCAGGGGCTGGGCGCGCTTAAGTCCCCGGCCCTGCATCGTCAGCCTCCGGTGGGGGCGGGGGCGCCGCAGCCCCGGGAGAGCAGGCCGAGGGGACCACCCCGGACGTCCCTGGCCCCCGGACGTTGCCCTGCAGCTTCGCCAGCACCTGGCGCAGCCCGTTGATCTCGGCCTCGTCGAGCCCGGCCCGCAGCCGGCGGTCGAACGTCACGGCAGCCTCGCGCAGACGTTGAAAAGCGTCCTCACCGCTCGCTGTGAGTTCGATGATGTGGACGCGGCGGTTGGCGGGATCCCGCCTCCTGGTCACCAGACCTTCCGCTTCCATCGCGTTGAGGTGATGCGTCAGGGTAGCCCCCTGAATGCCGACTTGCTCGGCCAGTTCCCGCTGGTTGGCCCGCGGGTGACGCTTGAGCGCGAGCAGCACCAGCCAGGTAGGCAAGGAGCCGCCCGCCGCACTCAACGCGTCGTCGAAGGCGCGGCTCACGTCGCGCCCCACAGTCGTGAGAACGATGCCCAGGGGAGTGCCGCTCGGTCGGCCCGACATACTTTCACCCTAGCACAGAAGAAGACCTCTAACGCATTGATATCTAACGCTTTGACCTCTATGATTCAAAAACAGGTAACCAAGGGATGGTGTCCGCTGGATCAACGGAACAGGACGCCAGAAAGGGACAACATGACATAGGTCATGCTGGCTTTGGGATAGGCGTGGGCGAACGCAGAACTGCGCGGCGACGTCAAGGTTCTCGACGAACTCTTGACTAACGACTTCACGGCCGCCGGACCACTTGGCTTCACCCTCACCGAGGCGCAGTGGCTGGACCGCTACCTCTCGGGAGAGGCGGTGGCCACAAGGAGCACACCATGGAACAGCAGCAGATCATCGACCTGACACTGCGGTGGACCGAGGCCGAACGACACGGCGACACGGCGACCCTCTCCACCCTGCTGACGGATGATTTCGTCAACATCGGCCCGGCTGGCTTCCTGCTCGACAAGACCCAGTGGCTGGAGCGCTATCAGTCCGGTAATTTCCAGTACACCGCCCTGGCCTGGCAGGAGCCGCAGGTGCGGGTGTATGGCGACGCGGCCATCGTGACCGGCACGCAGGTTCAGGAGGCGACCTATCAGGGGCAGCCCTCCAACGGCCAGTTCCGGGGCACCCAGGTCTACGTGCGTCAGGGCGGGCAGTGGAAACTCGCTGGCATGCAGCTCAGCCCCATCGCGCCGCGCCCGGCGGGACGGTGAGGCGGGTGCCCGCCCTGGGGCAGCCATGACGCCCGCGTTGCACGGGCAGGTGGCGCTCGTGACCGGCAGTTCCCGCGGCATCGGCGCGGCGATTGCGCGCGCGTTTGCCGAGCATGGCGCGAAGGTGGTCGTGCATGGCCGCGACCATACGGCCCTGGACGCTGTGAAGGCAGAGATCGGGGCGCGCGGCGGGCAGACCCTGGGTGTCGCGGCTGATCTCACGCGATTCGAGGAGATCGAGGCGCTGCGTGGGGCCATTGAGGCCGCGTGGGGCGGGGTGGACATCCTGGTCGCCAACGCCGGGGCCAACCTGACCCAGCCGGGCCTGGCCCTGGAGGACATCCCTGAGGAGGGCTGGCGCGCGTCCATTGACGCCAACCTCACGGCCACGTTTCTGACGCTGAAATGCTTTCTGCCAGGCATGAAGGCGCGCGGCTCCGGGACCATCGTCACCGTGTCCTCGGCCGCCGCGCGGCGGCCTGACGCCCGGACGCCAATGCCGTACGCGGCCGCCAAGGCCGGCATCCAGCTTCTGACCCAGGCAATGGCTGACCAGGTCGGCCCCTTCGGGGTGCGCGTCAACTGCATCGCACCCGAGACCATCCTGACCGAGCGCAACGACGCCCAGATACCGGAAGAGGTCAAGCAGGCACTGATCGGCACACACCTGGTTCGCCGGTTGGGCACCCCAGAGGACGTAGCCCAGGCCGCCCTCTTCCTGGCGTCGGAGCAATCCGGCTGGATCAGCGGCGTCGTGCTCGACGTGGCCGGTGGTGCCGTGCTGCGCTAGGGCGGCCCCTGAGGAGTTCACATGACCCAGCTTTCCCCGGCTTCGGCCCCTGTGCGCCACCGCTCGCCCCACCCAGGCATGGTCGCCGCCGTGTTCGTCACACTCTTTATGGCCAGCATCGCGGCCAGCGCCCTGCTGTCGCGCGGGGCACCTTACCCGACCCCTTACTTGCCGTTGTCCCAACTTCAGGACTACTACGCGCGCTACCCGGACGCGTTGCGTGTGGCGGCGTTCTTGCAGTTCGGGGCGTCTGTGCCGCTGGCGATCCTGGCAGCCACGCTGGTAGACCGCCTGCGCTTTCACGGCATCCGGGTCGCCGGCACCGAGATCGCGCACTCTGGCGGGGTGGCGGCCAGCGTGTTCCTGGCCCTCTCGGCCCTGTCCACCTGGGCGCTGACCCAGCCGGACGTAGTCAGCGATGTCGGGGCGCTGCGCACCTTGCAACTCCTGGGCTTCGCCACCGGCGGCTTCGCCCACGCCACTGGCCTGGGCCTGCTGCTGGCCGGCGTGAGCGTGCCCTGGCTGGTCTTCGGGCTGGGGCCACGCTGGGTCGCCTGGACGGGCTTGGCCATCGCCCTGACCGCCATGCTGTCGTCGCTCAGCCTGCTGTTTCCGTCCCTCTCCGTGCTGCTGCCGCTCGCGCGCTTTCCGGCCTACCTGTGGCTGATCGCGGCTGGCTGGACGCTGCCAGCCGTCCGGGACGGTGCGCCGTGACCCTGCGAACCCGGCAACTGCATCGCGGCGGCCTCGATCTGCACCTGGTCGAGGCGGGGTCCGGGCCGCTTGTGCTGCTGCTGCACGGCTACCCCGAGACGTCGTATTCCTGGCGCCACCAACTGCCCGTTCTGGCCGGAGCTGGCATGCACGCGGTCGCCCCGGACCTGCGTGGCGTGGGCCATTCGGACGCGCCGTCGCACGAGGGCGGTTACGGCATGCCGCATCTGATCGCCGACGTCATTGGCATCATAGACGGTCTCGGCGCGGCCAATGCCGTGCTGGTCGGCCACGACTGGGGGGCGCAGCTCGCGTGGCAGGTTGCGGAGTGCCATCCGGCGCGCGTGCGGGGCATCGTGGCCCTGAGCGTGCCGTACGCGCCGCTCGCCGCGCCGACCCCGGCCCAGGTGGTGATGCGCCCCGCGAAGTTCTTCGAGGACTACTTCGCGCTGGTGGCCGGCGACGAACCGCGCCTGCGTGAGGCGCTGCGGCGCTTTTTCGTCGCGCTCTCAGGCGACGCGCCGCCCCATACCCTGGACGTCTTGTTCGACGCGCCGAACGGCCCCGATACTCAAACCCTGCGCGATCTGCCGCTCGACCCGGCGCTGTCCCGCAGGTGGCTGACGGACGAGGACCTCGACCATTACACGCGGGAATTCATGTACAGCGGGTTCGCGGGGGTCTTCGGTCGCTACCGCAGCCTCCTGCGCGATTTCACCCAGGCACCTGGAACCCGCGGCCGGGGCCTGGGCCATCCGGCCACTTTCCTGGGCGGGACGCAGGACAGCGCCGTGCGGTTTGCCAACTTGGATCAGATGCGCGCTCTTTTGCCCAATCTTCAGGAACTGACCCTGCTGCGCGGCTGTGGGCACTGGGTACAGCAGGAACGGCCGGATGCGGTCAATGCAGCGATCCTCGACCTCCTGGCCCAGGTTTAAGGAAAGGCTCTATCTGCGTTTCAGGGAGCTAAGCAGAGGGATAGAGAGAAAAGGACGTGGAGGACGTTCAAAATGCCTCCTCCCTCTCTGAGGCGACTCCTCCCTTGTTTCCTGCCTCCCAGACGGCAAAAAGAACCTTCACTCGCTCGTCAGCTCCCCGGAATCCGGGAAGAGCCTGAGGAAATTGCTACCAAGCAAAGTGAAGCGATTTCACAAGCCAACAGTATAAGAGTACCGTTTTGGCGCAATGGCGGCAGTTTCAACACCCCCAACTTCCTGCTTTAGGGCATGAGCCAGTAGATTTCTACTTCCAGAACTCGAAGTACCAGCCAGTTATCGAAGTATGGGCTGGGGTGTGAGCCGGACCCCAAGGCGCGCGTCGAGGTCGAGCAGCGCCGCCTGACCTACCGATGATCCCCAGTCTCCCCCCTGCTGGGTGTGCACCGACAAGCGGGTGAGCGAGGGGGTGCTGGGGCACCGGCTGGGGCGCGAACTGCATGTGGCGGTGCGCAGCCTGCTGGTGGGCCAGCGGGGGCACGAGGAGCTGGCCGGGGCGCTGAGCCGGCTGGCGTGAGTCCGGGGAAGCGCGCTATTTAAGGGAGCTGCCATGGCCGAGACCCGATCGCCCGCCAACCTTTTTCTCGACCCCACCGTCGCCGTGCCGGTGCACCGCCTGCCCGCGGAGCCGGCGGCGCGCGAGCACCGGGTGCTGACCCGCGCCCTCGTGAATGGGGAGACGTGGGTCATCAAGGGAAAGGCCAGCGACTGGCCCGCGACGCTGGCGTGGCTCGAGGAGCGGCAGTGGGAAGACGAATAACCAGGCCGGAGACTCTCTGGTTTCCATTCGGTGAGCCTCCTCCAGCTACTCCAGTCGGGCTTTCAGGGTGCCATCGATGTTGCTCCAGTCGGTAACCTTCCCGGCAGAGAAGTTCACGGAGTTGATGCCGTAGGTCCAGTGGGTCTCGCCGAAATCGCTGGGCTGCCCCATCACCCGCAGCACGTCGTCTTTCGTGTCCCCCACCGTGAAGTAGCCCTTGTTCTTCCCTGGGGGCACCACCAGCTTGGCTTTCAGGGTGCCATCGATGTTGCTCCAGTCGATGACCTGCCCGGCAGAGAAGTTCACGGAGTTGATGCCGTAGTTCCAATGGGTCTCGCCGAAATCGCTGGGTTGCCCCATCACCCGCAGCACGTCGTCTTTCGTGTCGCCCACCGTGAAGTAACCCTTGTTCTTCCCCGGGGGTACCACCAGCTTGGCTTTCAGGGTGCCATCGATGTTGCTCCAGTCCTGAACTTTCCCCCCCGAGAAGTTCACGGAGTTAATGCCGTAGGTCCAATGGGTCTCGCCGAAATCGCTGGGTTGCCCCATCACCCGCAACACGTCATCTTTCGTATCGCCCATCGTGAAGTAGCCTTTGTTCTTCCCCGAGGGCACCACCAGCTTGGCTTTCAGGGTGCCATCGATGTTGCTCCAGTCCTGAACTTTCCCCCCCGAGAAGTTCACGGAGTTGATGCCGTAGGTCCAGTGGGTCTCGCCGAAATCGCTGGGTTGCCCCATCACCCGCAGTACGTCGTCTTTCGTGTCCCCCACCGTGAAGTAACCCTGTGGAGCAGCTTGCGGCTTCTTAGCGGCAGGCGGGGCCACAGGCGCCGCGGCCGGCACCGCTACCGGGGCGGGTGGCTCCGCGGGAGGGGCGGGTTCATCGGCCACCACCGGCGGCGGGGCGACTACAGGTGCCGGTTCCGCCGCCACCGCTTCCGTCGAGTCTGCCGGGGCGGCCTCCATCGGCGCTCCTTCCCCCGGGTAAGTCCCCGGCTCGACCAGGACGGGGGGCGGGGGCTCCTCGGCGGGCTCCACCTGTAAGCTGTCTTGTCCAGTGGTCTCCGTGGGTGAGCTCGGCTCGGCCATGGCGTCGGGGATGCTCGCCGGCGCGGCGAGAGGGGTCTGAGCTTCGGGTGCAGTGGGCTTCACCTCAGGGGCCTCAGCGACCACTGGGAAGTCGGCCGGGGGGGAGGGAATCTCCGCTGGCGCGCCTTTCGGCCAGAGGGTGAACAGCAGCAGGCTGCCGAGGAGGGCGACCGGCGCCAGGCAGCCCAGCCGGGCGCGCTCCTGCGCCGCCACATCCGCCACCACCGGGAGGCGGCCCTGCTGGAGGTGGGCTTCCAGCTGCGCCAGGGCAAACTCGGCCGCTTCCAACCGCTGGGCCGCCTGCCTCGCCTCCTCACCTCCCGCTGCCAGCCCCGCCTGGCACTCCGCCTGCACCCTGGAGAACGCCGCGCGGACCTGGGGCAGGGGCGCGCCGTGGGGGACACCCAGCAGGGTGTCGTACGCGCTCAGATCAGCGGTCGGCGAGGTCATGCCCCCCTAGAATAAGGCCACGCTGATTTCCCCCAGGATTCCCACCCCATGAGCCGACGCCGCTACCGCTCCTCCTCGTCCTACCGCCCCAGCGGATCAGGGTCCCGCTTGGGTTCCCCGGTGAGCCACCTCCAGTTCAACGGCTTGCTCGACCTAATCGAGCGTGAGGGCCCCACCCTGGCTCGCCGGGCCGAGGGCGTCCTGCGGAACCTCGCCGACACCCTTGAGAACAACATCCGCGACGCCCACCGCATGCTGGCCTCCCTAAAAGAGGCGCAGGACGACCGGGGACCAGCACAACGCGTGGTGCTAGCCGAGGCTCGCCTCACCGCCCTGCGGCACGAGGCGAACGCCGCCTACCGCGCCGCGCCGGTGCCCTGGCGCTGGTTCACCAGGGGCATCTCCCCGAACCTCCGCCACCGGCTGCAGGCGGCCGAGGCGGAGCTGAGCGCGAGCCGCACCGCGTGGCAGGCGCTGCAGGAGAGTCGGAAGCGGTTGCCCTCCCGACCAGCGTGGCCACCGCTGGACACCGAGGCGAACGCGTGCGCCTTTCTCGCGCGCGCCGAGCAGGCCCGAGTTGTGCTGCACCAGGCCATGCTGCCGGGTGAGCGCCAGGCCGAGCGTGACCGCATCGAAAAAGACCGCGCCCTCGCCGCCGCTTTCGAGCAGAAAACCCGCGAAGTGGCCGACAGCATCAAGAAGCAGCTGCCACGCAACCACGCCTGCCCCTACTGCCAGGGGCCGCTGGGCGACACACCGCATGCGGACCACATCCACCCCGTGTCGCGCGGGGGCATGAGCACCAAGGACAACATGGTCTACGCGTGCAGCACCTGCAACGGCCGCAAACACGACCTGACCCTGCGCGAATTCGCCGAGAAGTACCGCCTGGACCGCAACGCCATCGAGCGCCGGCTGCTCGCCCTGGGCAAGCGGGTCTGACAGCGCCTTTGAGACCATTAGGTCAGGGCGCAGGCAAGATATGCGGCCCAGCAGGAGCTCCCCCTCTTTAAAATGGCAGGGTTCCGGGAGGAGTTTCATGGGACTTCGAAATCTGATCCGCTCGTTGCTGTTCGGCCGGCGCGAAGACGTCACTCTTCCGCCCCCGCCGTCAGTTCCACCCTCACCCACGCCCGGGCGGACCGGTCGGCACGGCCAGGTCGTCGCGCCCCCCGAGCCCACCTTCGCCGCCATCGACCTCGACGCTCCCCCCAGGGCAGAGGCCGCCCTCCTGATCTCCCCCCCGACGCCGGACGTCCCTGAGAAGATCGTGCCGCTCGCACCCCTGCGGGTCACCCCCGAACCCTCCTTTGCCGCGCTGGAGATCGGCGAGGTGGAAAAGCCAGCCGCGAGCCTCCCGGTGCCGCCCCGGCGAGCCGAGCCTCTCCCGGGGTCAGCCCCACCCCCGCCGAAGCCGCTCGACCTGGTCGCGGACCTGCGCGAGGAGCTCGGCACCGCCATCGAGCAGCTGCGGCAGCGGGCCGCGGCCTTCGAGCTGCCCCTGGAAGCGCAGGAGGAGCTACCCCCCGTTTCCCCCGCCGCGTCCCCTCCTCCGCGCCCTTCCCAGTCCTCACGCTGGGAAAAGGTGCAGCGCCAGAAAGCCTCCCCGAACTCGTTCCTCTCCCAGGCACGCGGGCGGGCGAGGATGACGAGGAACGCCGCGGTGCCGGTGCCCCTGCAGTCCTACTGGACGACCTACGCCGACCTCGACCGCGCCCGCACCGACTGGTACTACTTCTGGCGGGCGCGCCTGCGCGCCGGCGAGGCGCTGCCCACCGATCTCAGCTACGTGTTTCTCCACGTTTACGAGGTGCTGCACGGGGTGGGCTTCGACCGCCCGGAAGCGGCCTTCGCCCACCTGCAGCACGTCTGGCGCACCTACCGGGTGGACCACCCCAAGCTCGACCACTATCTGGTGGACTGGCTCAGCGACTTCGTGCACTACTACGGCCTCAAAGGTGAGGCAGCGCGCGCGTGGTTGGACGAGGCCAGCGTTTACGCCCGCGGCGAGGAGCTGCTGCACCACTGGCTGGAGCGCGGCGACCGCGCCGAGGTGCCCGCGGGGGTCTTCCGCGAACTCGTCGCCTACCGCCCGGAGCAGAACAAGTTCTACCGCGACACCCCGGACAAGGCGGCGCTCGACGCCACCCTGCGACACGCCGTGCGGCTCACGGACGAGTTCTACCGGGAGACGACGGGCACCTCGGTCTTCGAGGCGCTGAGACCCAAGAAGCCCCGCCAAATCCAGCGCCGGGCTTTCTCCGGCGCCGTGTTCGAGGGCCCCTCGTACGAGTACGTCGCCGCCACCCTCTGGCCCTACAGGGAGGACGGGCGGCTCTCCGAGCTGCTCACCCAGGCGGTGCGCCACGCCGAGAACCTCGCCCGCAAGCGGGCGGGCTTCAAAAGCCAGTTGCGCGGCGTCGAGCTGCCCCTCGACCTCGCGGCTTACCTCGACACCCACCTGTTTCCCCAGCAGGAGGTGCGGCGCACGGTGCGGCTCGACGCTGGCCGCCTGGCCGCGCTGCAGCAGGAGTCCGAGGCCATCCGCGAGCGCCTGCTGGACGAGGATGGCGGCGAGGCGGCTGCCCCGGTCGTCGTCCTCCCCGCTGAGGCTCCAGCCCCTCCCCAGCCTGGGACGCCCGCCGCCCAGCGCTTCACCCTGCCCGCCAATGTGCCTGAAGGCCACCTCACCGACGTGGAGACGGTCGCCGACATCCTTGAGGTCGCCTCCGGCGCGGCGCGCGACCTGCTGCGTCAGCTGCGCGCCCAGGGCTGGGAGGCGCCTGAGGCTGACCTCCAGCTGCCCACCGGCACCTTTGCGAGCACCCTGGTCGACGAGGTGAACGAGGCCGCGCAGCTCAAGCTGGGGGACGTCCTCCTCGTGCAGGAGGGCGCGCTGCTCGTCGCCGTCGAGGATTACCGCGACGAGCTGGAATTTCTGCTGGGCGTGCTCGAGCAGGCCCCCGCCGAGGTGACGCAGGCCCCGGCCACGCTGGAAGGGCCCTGGCAGGCCCTGGCGGACGCGTTGCCGCCCCTGCACCTCGTGGTGCTGGAGCAGCTGCTGCGAGGCGGGCTCACCCTGCGCGAACTCGAGGCGTTCACCGCCGCGCGCCACGCCCTCGCCTCCGCCGTCCTCGAAGACCTCAACACGCATGCCCTCGACACCGTCGGTGACATCCTCGTCGATCCCTACGGCGACCCCCTCGCCCTCGACGACGCCTACCGCTACGACGTGCTGCGCCTGCTCCAGGCCAAGGGGCTGGCCCGCCAGGAAGTGAACGCATGATAACCCCCCCACCTGTCCCCAAACGCATCACCACCGCCCTTTTCAGTTCTCTCGGCGCCGGCGTCGTGCCGCGCGTCGGCATCGAACACATCGTCGTCGGCCGCAAACCCGAGATCGAGGCGCTGCTGGGCGACCTCGAGAACGTCGCCGAGGGCGGCGCGGGCTTCCGGGTGGTTTCCGGGCGCTACGGCGCTGGCAAGAGCTTTCTGCTGCAGCTGCTGCGCAACTACGCGATGAACCGCAACTTCGTGGTCGCCGACGTGGACCTCAGCCCCGAGCGCCGCCTCACGGGCGGGCGTGGGCAGGGCCTGGCGACCTACCGTGAGCTCACCCGCAACCTCTCGACCCGCGTGCGGCAGGACGGGGGCGCGCTCCCCGCTATGCTGGAAAAGTGGATCAGCGGCGTCCAGCAGGAGGTCGTTGCGGGAGGCACCGCCCCCACCGACCCCGGCTTCGGCAGCGCCGTGGAGGCGCGCATCCACGAAGCGGTGAACGAGCTCGAGGGTCTGGTCCACGGCTTCGACTTCGCCAGCGTGATCAGCGCCTACTGGCGCGGGCACCAGCTGGGAAACGACGAGCTGAAGAACGCCGCCCTGAAGTGGCTGCGCGGCGAGTACGGCACGAAGACCGAGGCGCGCGAGGCCCTGGGCGTGCGCGTCATCATCGACGACGACTCCTGGTACGACTATGTGAAGCTGCTCGCGCAGTTCGTGAAGGCGATCGGCTACGCGGGGCTGGTTGTCGTGATCGACGAGGCGGTCAACCTCTACAAAATCACCCAGAGCGTCTCGCGCAGCGCGAACTACGAGAAGCTCCTCACCATGCTCAACGACACCCTGCAGGGCCGCGCGTCCTACCTGCAGCTTCTGGTGGGCGCGACGCCCCAGATGGTCGAGGACACCCGCCGCGGCCTGTTCTCCTACGACGCCCTGCGCACCCGCCTGGAGCAGAGCCGCTTCGCGCGCGCCGGGCTGCAGGACTCCGCGGGGCCGGTGCTGCGCCTGGAGACCCTCAAGAACGAAGAAGTCTTCACCCTGCTGCACACGCTGCGGCGCCTGCACGCCCTGCACCACGGCTACACCCCCACGGTCACCGATGACGAACTGGTGGAGTTCATGAATGAAGTGCTCAGCCGCCTGGGGGCGAGTGACTTCCTCACGCCGCGCGACGTGACCCGCGACTTCGTCAGCGTGCTCAACCTGCTGCGCCAGAACCCCGGCGAAACCTTCCTCGGCCTCGTGAAGGGGCCGGACTTCGTGCCCTCGCGGACCGACGTGCTCGCCGAGGCGCGCCGCGAGGAGGAGGTACCGGTCCCCGCCAGCGCCGAGTTCGCCGCCTTCGACCTGTGACGGCCGCCAACCCCTTCACCCGCCTCGCGCCGTTTATCCAGGAGTACATCTGGCGCCATGGCTGGACTGAGATCCGCGCAGTCCAGGCGGCGGCCTGCGCGGCGCTGCTTGACACCGACGACCATGTCCTCATCGCCAGCGGCACCGCGAGCGGAAAGACGGAGGCGGCTTTCCTGCCGATCCTCACCTCGCTTCACGAGAACCCGCCGCAGAGCATCGGCGCACTCTACATCGGCCCACTCAAGGCGCTGATCAACGACCAGTTCTACCGGCTGGACGGTCTGCTGGAGGAGTCGGGCATCCCGGTCGGCGCCTGGCACGGGGACGTGAGCGCCAGCCGCAAGAAGAAGACCCTGGAGCAGGCCCGCGGCGTGCTGCAGATCACGCCCGAGTCGCTAGAGGGCCTGTTCCTGCGGCGCGGCAGCACGCTCGCCCACCTTTTCCACGACCTGCGGTTCGTCGTCATCGACGAGGTGCACGCCTTCATGGCGGACGAGCGCGGGCGGCAAGTGCGCTGTTTGCTGGAACGACTCGAACGCGTCACCCGGGTTCCTCCGCGCCGGGTAGGCCTCTCCGCCACTCTGGGCGACTTCTCGCTCGCTCAGGCGTGGCTGCGCGGGAACACGGGGCGCAACGTGCAGGTCGTCAACGACGCTGGCGCGAAGCGGCGCCTGCACCTCGCCCTTGAGCACTTCCCCCTGCAGCAGGCCGAGGAGAAAGAGGACTTCGGCCCGCTGGACGAGGCCCCCGGGCTCTACGCGCACCTCTACGAGCGCACCCTGGGGCGCAAGAGCCTAGTGTTTCTCAACAGCCGCCAGGGCGTCGAGGACGCCGTGGTAGCCCTGCGCCAGATTGCCGAGGCGCAGGCCTCGCCCGACATCTACCACGTGCACCACGGGAGCGTGGCGGCCGCCTACCGCGAGGACGCCGAGCGGGCGATGCGCGAGGAGGGCCGGCCCGCCTGCACGGTCGCCACCGTGACGCTGGAGCTGGGCATCGACCTGGGGCAGCTCGAACGGGTGCTGCAGGTGGACCCCCCGCCGAGCGTGTCGAGCTTCGTGCAGCGCCTGGGCCGCACCGGGCGGCGCGGCGGGCCGGGCGAGATGATCTTCTACACCCTGGAACGCAGCCACCGGGACCAGGACCCACCCCACAAGCGCCTGCCCTGGACCCTGCTGCAGTCGGTCGCCACCGTGCAGCTCTACCTCGAGGAGCGCTGGGTGGAGCCCACGCGCCAGCCGCGTCTGCCCTTCAGCCTGCTGATTCACCAGACGCTCGGCGCGCTGGAACAATACGGGGAGCAGGCCCCCCGCGACCTCGCCGTGCGGGTGCTCACCCTCAGCCCTTTCCGGCATGTGAGCCAGGAGCAGTACCGCGCCCTGCTGCAGGGTCTACTGACCTCCGACCACCTGCAGCGCACCGACCAGGGAGGGCTGATCCTCGGGCTCGCGGGCGAGAAGCTGGTGCAGGACTGGCACTTTTTCGCGGTGTTCCCCGACGTCCCCGAGTACGCGGTGTTCAACGGCATCAGCGAGATCGGCACCCTGAGCAGCGCCCCCGAGGTCGGCCGGGTGATCTCGCTGAGCGGGCGCGCCTGGCGGGTCACGGACGTGGACGAGAAACGCCGCCAGGTGTTCGTGCGGCGTGAGCGGGGGCGCAACACGACGGCCTGGGCGAGCGGCGGCGGCGAGGTTCACGACCGGGTGGTGCAGAAGATGCGGGAGGTTCTGGTTTCCGACGCCGACTACCCCTACCTGCAACCGGCCGCCCGCGCGCGGCTACAGGAGGCGAGGACCCTGGCCCGTGCCACCGGACTCCTCGATGGCCCCCTGCATGCCCTCAGCGACCGCCAGCTGCTCCTGCTGCCCTGGCGGGGCACCCGAGTTCACGGCACCATCGGAGCCGTGCTCTCCCTGCTGCTCGCCGCCCAGCCCACGCCCGGCGCGGCGCACAGCGACACCCCCTACTCCGTGGTCGTGACCGGCACCCCGGCCGACCTCGCGGAGACCCTCAGGACCCTCCCCGGCGAGGAGGAAATTCGCGCGCGGCTGCGTGAGGCTTACCTCAGGCGTCCTATCCACGGCGGTCCGGGAAAGTTCGACAAGCTCGTGCCGCCCGAACTTCTCGTTGACGCGCAGGTGACCGACGGGCTGGACATTTCGGGAGCAGTAGAGGATCTGCAGGGCTGGCAGAAATGGGACTGAATGCTGGAAGGAGTTCTCGCCTCCAAAAGCAATGTGGAGCAGTTTAAGAGGCTCATGCCCTTAGGGATGGGTCAATGATATGACCGTAAGTAAGACTAACTCGAAGGATGCTTGAAAAGTGTTGGCGAAGGTGCTCGAGGTCGTCAGGCGATGATGCTGCTCGTGCGCGCGTTTGGACAGGTGCCTAATCCGAAGTAGGCGCCGCTGCCTTCTTCGATGCAGCTGTCTTCTTCTTGGTGGGGCCCCTTCTCATGGGTGGGAGGATGAACGGTGGCCAGTCCATTCGCTGCATCGTCGTGTGAACGAACTCTCGCAGGTATGGCCAAGCGTTGACCGGCACGTTCTGCTTCACAAATAGGCGCACGGTGTCAAGGTCAGAGCTATCCTGGCCGGTATAGGTGAGGCGATATGAGGCGCGAATGGTGCCAACTGGATCACCCGTCTCACGTACTGAAAACTTAACGGCAATCTGCGCCACAGCGTCAAACTCCCCGGCATCTGTTTGGAATGTGGCTTCAGTAAGAGACGTCTCGAACTCCAGCTCGACCTTCGTTTTTGATGGAGATGGACGGATTGGCTCTGATTCGACACTGCAACTGCCCAGCCTGATGCTAGTCAGGGAAACTCCGCTGACGAATTTGTTGTACTTCTGACGCTGCTCCTCGCTAAGGGTCACACCAACACCGCCTCCGCTTCCACCTGTTCGCCTTCGGGACCCTGCGGCGACAAGCTGACTTCTACCTCAAACCCAAACCATTCTGCGGCAGTGTTCTGGCCTTCCAGACAGTAGTGATCAAGTGCGTCGTGGACGTAGGATCGGACGTCCATTTGGCAGCGTTGTGACTCCCCACAGATGTCCTCAGGCACATCAACAATCACTGTGTTCGACGGCTCACTGACCTGGTAGAACCGATCATCGCGTTTGACGCCTACAGTAAGTTCTGCACCAACAGCGTGAAGATAGCGCATCACGCTTTCAATATCGTGCTGCCGATCAGCCTTCTCGAGTTTTGCCACTGCGGGCTGCTTCACACCGAGAACTTCGGCAATATCTGCCTGCGATAATTCTGCCTGACTGCGCAGCTCTTTCATCACGTAGCTAAGGTATTCCTTGAGGTACGTGATCCTTTCGACCAAAACGTGTTCACTGTCCTGAAAAAGGAGGCCGGAGAGCTTGAGATCGCTTTGCTGACTGTTCATGTCATGCACTCCTGGGAAGCTTGTTCTAACGTAACTGGGCAGATTCTTGTCTGCGCATTGTGCCTGTTGTTCACGGTTCACACTTACTTGCGCTTCACTTGCTTGAGTCGTGCTCGTGTAGTCGCGAGATCAGATTTACGCGTCTTACCGTTGTACTTTTTGGAGATCACATCTAGAAACAGGAAGGTCTGAGGGGACGTCTGGACGAAGAAAAAGCGGTAACTGTAGCCTCTACCCATCAGCCGGAGCTCATAAAACCCGTCGTCAAAGCGGTCGATTTCGTCGCTGCTGAGCGAGCCCGGGTAGAAATCACAGAGCTTCCTGATCTTGGTGCGCAGGCTGATGCTCTGATCAGTGGTCAGCAGGGGGTCTAGGCCCTCGCGGAGGGGGATGATCGGGTCTTCAAGAAGATGGTAGAAGGCCCGCAGAAGGTCTTCGGGTATCTTGCACTCGTCCGCACCAAACAATTTCCAAGTCCATGGCATCTGCCTCCCACTGCCTCCATTCTAGTATTCCTTCGGTGGAATATCAAGTGCCCATGTGGGCTGGCTATTTATGAAGCACAGTCCAAAATTTTGTGAATTATGGTCCTTATTCAGGGTTTCGACGCGTAACTTTGCCACCGTAGGTGACGATGAGAGCTCAGGGCTGTGCTGGTCTAGTTCTGATGGGCACGTCACGTGCAAGGCTAGCGATGACCGATTCGCCCGAAGTTCCGCCCCGATGAACCTTAGCGCGCCACCCGCACCTCGCAGGAGCGCGGCACGGCCTCGCCCCGCTCGTTCTCCACGCAGAGGTCGACCGGCGCGCCCGCGGGCTGGCAGTGCAGCTCGGCGAAGCGTTTGAGCAGCCCCGACTGCTCCAGCACGTCCTTGTCGTTCGCCATGAAGTCGAGCAGCGCGCGCGTCACGAACACGATCAGCTTGTTGCGCGCCCGCGAGGCCATTACGTTGAAGCGCCGCAGGTCGTAGAGAAACTCGGCCTCGCTGGAGATCATCTCGGTGTCGCCCAGACCGAACACCGCGAGCATCACCTCGCGCTCCTGCCCCTGGAAGCGCTCGACGGTGTCCACCGCGGAAGCCACCGCGTCGGCGGGGTCCCCCGGGAACAGGTGCCGGAAGCTGTCCGCGACCTTGCTGACCATCGCCTTGTGGGGCGCGACCACGCCGAGGCCCTCTTTCCAGAAGTGCCGGTCGTCCGCCAGGATCGCCGGACACTCGATCTCCCCGCCCGCGGAGTCCAGCCGGCCGCGCGCGCCCTTGCCGAGGTGGCGGCGCAGGATCCAGGCGAGGGCCGAGGCGGCCCCCACCTCGAAGTCGTTCACCTGCCCGCTGAGGGCAAGGTCGTCGTACACCACGCAGGTCACCGGCGCGTCGGGGTCGAGCAGGCGGTACCACTCCGGCGACCAGGTGATGGTTGCGGGCCACCCCTCGGGCGCTTCCGCGGGCACCTCCCAGGCCTGCAGATTGAGGCGCATGTCCTTCGACCGGGCGTGCAGGTCCCCGGCGTACCCCGCGAGGTGGGCCACCCGCACGATCGCCCCGTTCGAGCGGTAGTTGACGTTGAGCTCCACGGGCTTCACCCGCCCGATGTCCTTGACGTACTCGTAGACGGAGCCGAGCAGGGACTGGCGGCCCTCGGGCTTCTCAGCGGCGTGGATCGGGGGCAGCTGCTTGTCGTCGCCGGCGAGGACCACGGTGGCCTCCGGCTTGGTCTTCGTGAAGACGAGGGTGCTGGTCACCGCGTCCATCTGCGAGGCCTCGTCGATCACGACGTAGTCGAACCAGGCACGCCTCGCCCACTGCTGGGTCGCCTCATCCTTGCCCGCGTAGGCGAGGTTGTGCACCTGGATCGCGGGCGCCCCCAGGATGAGCACCCCCTGGGGGACACCGATCCTCCCCAAGAGCTCATCCACCTCTTCCGAGGGTGCCCAGCGGTCGAGATCCACGCTGCGAAACCGCTCGGCATGCTGGGCCAGCGCCTCGGTGACCCGCGCGTCCGTCTCTCGGCCCTCGCGCTGGACCCGCACCACCTCCGCGGAGGTTACCTGCAGCTCCCCCAGCACGTCGAGCAGGATGTTGTCCACGGCGGTGTAGGTGTTGGCAGTGATCAGGATCACCCGGGGTTGCCCGAGCAGCTCCGCCTCACGGACCACGGCCTTGAGTACTGAGCGCAACGTCTTGCTCTTCCCGGTGCCGGGAGGCCCCCAGATCAGCGTGAGCCGCTGGGTCAGGGCGCTGCGCCACGCGTCCGCCTGCCGCTCGTTGAGCGTGGCGTCAATCTTCAGCTCCTCAGCCAGCACCTGGGCGCGGTGACCCGGGCGCGCCGCCGCGGCCGTTGCCCGGCCCCGCCAGATGAAGTCCACCCACGGGCCATCCCACTCCCTGCTGCGCCGACGCGGAGGCGCGCCGCGCGCCGCGGGCTTGAGATGGGCCAGCGTCCTCTGGTCCAGCACGACGTTCTCCGGCACCCCCATGGCCTTGAGGGTGATGCCGATCTTCTTGGCGAAGAAATCGCGCTGAAGCCGGTCCAGCATCACCGGCGCGGTGGCGAAGGGGTCGAAGCCGAGGAGACGGCAGAGGTTCTCATACTGGTCGGAGAGCGGACGCAGCGCGACCAGGCCCGATCGCCGGTCAAGGAGCTCGATGCTCACCGAGAAGTTCATGACCTGCCACAGAGGCTTTTTCAGGTCACCGGGCGAGAAGGGCAGCGGCACCGTGCGGCCAGACTTCTGCGCCTGCTTGAACCTCACGTACAGGTCCCGGGCAGGGCCGAAGCTGCCCAGGGTGCGCATCAGTAGCCCAGGCTGATCCTTGGGCGACAGACAGAGGCCGATGTCACTGGAACGCAGGTTCACGTCGCGCGACTCGGGGGTCATCCGGAACACCATCACGTCCTGGAGCCGGTAACGCGTGCCCGCTTGTTTGTTGAGCCGGTCGAGCTCCCGCTCTGCCTCCGCGCCGCGCAGGCGGGTCAGCTCCGCGGCCTTGAACTTGGCGACCCGCTCGGCGGGCGGCAGGCAATACGCGAACTCCGACTCGAACTGCTGCAGCGCGGCATTCAGGCGGTGGTACTGGAACCACAGCTGCGACTCGTAAGCGACGCCGTTCAGGCTCAACGACTCGTACCCGACCACGGGGGCACTTGATGTGCTGGCGGCCCTGCGCTTGCGCAGGTCGGCCTCCAGTCGGCGCTGCACCTGTTCCAGCGCATCGAGCTTTTTCCCGGCCTCGGTGATCAACGTCTGTTGCAGCCCGCTGCTGCCGGTCTCCTCCCGGGTGAGCCGGGCGGCGGAGTCCTCCCACACCTCGTGGATGCGCTCCGGGGGCAGCAGGCTGCTGAGCTCGTCGTAGAAGCGGTCGTTTCGCCGCCAGCTCCAGAAACCGTCGTTGTAGGCCGGGACGACGCTCATCAGCGTGTAGTGGTGCGGGACAGGCACCGCCACGAAGGCCTCCAGGATGGGCTGCACGATCGTCAGCGGCGCGGCGCGGGTGGCATCCTCGGCCTGCTGCAGCAGCTCGCCCGAGGGAAACAGCCAGGCGAGGTCCTGCAGCTCGGGGTCTTGCAGGAGGGCCTCCAGATGCCGGCTCACGAGGCGCTGGAGGTGACGCTGCTGCGCCTCGTCCCACAGGTAGATCTGGTAGCGGCTGCGCTTGGGGTCGAGCATCTTCGTCTCCCCGGTGCGCTCATCCACCTTCCAGCAGGTGGGGGGCGCGCTCATGCGGGCGTCGTCCTGCTCCTGGACCCACCCCAGGATGTCCTTCAGCGCGCGCAGGAATTCAGGAACTGGTCCCGCTCCAGGTCGAGATCCTTGCGCTCCACCAGAAAGACCAGCCGGTCGCCGTAACGTCCCCACTCGCGCTGCTCCCGCTTGACCTCCGACTCCGCCCCGAATTCCCGGGGTTCCATCCAGCCCGCACGAATGCCGAAGACTCCGGTGATCGCCGTGCTGGGGTCGTACTCCAGGTCAATCCACACCTTCAGGTCCGTGTAGGCGGGCATCGAGGCCGTGAGGCCGTCGCCGGGGACAGGAACCACCTCTCCCTGACACAGCGCCTGGGCGCGGGCCACCAGCTTGGCGGCGTTGGCGCGCAGCGCGCCGGTTCGTTGCAGCGGCTGCGCGCGGGGGGTGAGCGCCGCGAGCGCCTTGACCGAGGCCACGCCCTGGTGCTCGAGTTCCAGGGCCATACTGCGGGTGAGCCCGTAGACGCGGCTGAGCCGGCCGTCCCCCTCGGCGGCGCGCTGCTTGCAGTGGTCCGGGCGCCAGGTCGCGTTGCCCTGGTCGTCCTCCCAGCCGTGGCCGTAGAACTCGCAACCCATGCAGCTGTAGTTCGGGTGCCAGGCGGCCTCTTCAACCCCGGCCCCCAGCACGCGGGGGAGGTCCTCGCGCAGGAAGCGCATGATCCGCGGGGTGAACAGCTCGACGTCGATCTCCTCGAAGTCCTTGTGGAGGGCCGTGAAGAGCTCGTCGGCGGCGCAGGGCAGGCCCAGCGCCTGCCCCTCCCGGGCGAGGCGCACCACGGCCGAGTCGTCGTAGGAGCCGGGCCAGATGGCCGCCTGGGGCAGGACGACGAACCGGTCGTCCAGGCCCCAGGCCTCCAGGGCGCTGGCGAGGAGCACCGAGTAGTAGGCGACCTCCCCGAAGTAGTTCGCGCCGGGCTCCGAAGCGAGCTTGATGTCGACCACGCGCACTTGTAGGCGCGGGTCATCGGCAGGGATGGAGACCACACGGCCCTGGGGGGTCACCCGCTTGCCCCCAGGACTCCAACCGGCAGGCAGAACTTCGGTGAGGTCGGGTCGCACGTCGTTGTGCAGCTTCTCGCCGGTCCCAGGGTCGCCGAGCAGCTCCTGAACCCCAGCCCACCGCAGAAAGCTCGCTGGCACCTCGAACTCGCCCTCGACGATCAGGGCGTAGGGTTCGGCGCTCTCCAGCCTCTCCCGCAGATCGACCTTCTGGTGCTGGTTTTCCTCTTCGGGGTCGACGCCACCATGCAGCACCCGGTCGCCGAGGACGTCGATCAGCTCATTCACCCGCTTGAACTGGTACTCGTGTCCGGCCTTGGCCGCCTTGCCCAGGCCAGGGCGCGCCTTCTGCCGCTCGGGCATGCCCAGCCGCGCCCGCTCCTCGTCGCTGTGGAGGTAGAGCAGCAGCTGCCGGTCACAGCGGTTCTTGAAGTACAGCGAGAGCGACTTCTTTTTGAGGGTGGGCATGGGCACCTTTGAGTATAGGAGGCGCCCATCCCGCATCCGGCCGAACTTGATGACGGGCTCACGGCCCGCCGGTCAAGATGTCCTGGCCTCGCACATGGGGTGGAGGTCCAGCCCGAAGCTGCGGCGGCCCAGCGCCTGCGCGGCGCGCAGGGTGGTGCCGGTGCCCACGAAGGGGTCGAACACCAGGCCGGGGCGGTGGCCCGCCTCGCCGCAGCGGGCGCAGGGGTCCCAGCCATGCTGCTCGGGCAGCGCGAAGGTGAATTCCCGGAAGTACCCCCCGAGGGCGGCCTTGGCCTCCTAAGCGAGCGCCGCGACCTCCGCGCTGTTGCGGCCGGCACCCACCTGAAAGCGCAGGGACTTGCCCGCGTCGGAGATGCCCGTCGCGCGGATGGCCTCCTGATGGCGCTCGTTGAGGCCGCTGGCGTGCCAACGCTCGAGGGCGCGCGCGCTCTGCTTGCGGTTGGGGTCGAGCTTGAGGCCGCGCCGCAGCACCCGCCGCAGGGGCGCGCCGCAGGTCACGCACACCTGCTCGGGGCAGGCCAGCAGGATGGCGCGGCGCGGCAGCTCCTCGGGAAAGGGGGCGAGGTGGGGGCTCAGCGACCGCCCCGGCTTGACGTGCCAGACGTTGCCCTCGGAGAGGTCGAACTCCTGCGCGTAAGCGTAGGTATCGAGGTAGGGCGAGGCCCCCTTCTGGGCGAACTGAAAGATGAACTCGTGGCGCTGCGGCAGCCGCCCGTGAGGGTCGGGGAGTCCGCTGCGCTTGACCCACAGGATGCGCGAGACGAGGCTCCAGCCCCCCGTGATGGCGGCGAGTTCGAAGAGGGTGGTCACCCCGGCCATGCGGCCGTCCCGAAAGGAGTCGCCGAGGTTGACGAACACCGAGGCGTGCGGCTTGAGCACTGGCTTCCAGAGGTTCATGACCGCCACCAGCCGCTTGGCGAACTCCTCGGGCGTCCTCTCCCAGCCGAGCTGATCGGGGTGCCCGTAGTCGCGCTTGCGCCAGTAGGGGGGCGACGTGACCACCAGGTCGACCGATTTTTTGGGGAGGAAGCGGGCAGCGTCGCGGGCATCCCCCATCCGCACCTGCGGTTCCAGGGTGCGCGGCGCGCGCGGGCGGGGCGTGGGCGTCCTGGGGGTGTCTTCGGTCGTGGTCATGGTGTCGTCGAGAAGCGGGGGCGGTCCGGTGAGGATCCGCCCCAGACGCTGAAATTCCTCTCCAGGGTAGCGCACTTCCCGCCGTTCGTCGAGAGCGGACCAGGCTGATTTCTCAGCCTGGTGATTCAGTTCAGCGAATCACGAAGCGAACCCACCTTGATTTGTCGAGAACGTAGTGTAGGATGGCGGCGTGCATCACACTTCGTCCCTTCCCGGCGGCGAGGAGGCCCTCAGGCTCCTCGCCGCCGGTCTGGTCCGGCCGCACTCCGTAGGCCGCAAGGGCGAGGTCGTCAACGCTCCCGACCCAAACGCACGCGCCCGCACATAAATCCCCGTGAGGAAGCAGCCGGTGCTGAGCCGGTTGCTCGCTGCCTTCAGGAGGTCCACCCGATGAGTCCTGATTCGACCCCCACGCGCCCCGTCACCACTGCCCGGCTGCTCGCGGCAGCGGTCCTCGCCCAGTACCGCGTCGCCCAGGAGCGCCGCGTCATCCTGCAGGACCACACCGTCCCAAACAGCATGCAGGATGCGATGAGCCTGCTGGGCCGCCTCGCCCTGGAAGAAGGCCGGGAGGACCGCTACGCGAACGTGCTTGACGTGCTGCACGCCTGCACCCGGCCGCTCGGCGAATGGAACCTTGAGGCCTTTCAGGGGGACTTTCCCTACGCCAACACCCTGCTGGTGGATCCGGATCTGCTCGTCCCCACCGAGGAGTGTGAGGAGATCGCCGCCGAGAGCGGCCGCACGCACGACGACGTGATCGAGAAGCAGCTGCACGCGCGCCTGACCGAGGTGCTGGGGCCGCTGCCGAAGGCCGAGCAGCACCGCGCCTACACGCTGATCCGGGAGTTCATCGCCCGTCAGAGCCTGACCTCCCGCCAGCACCTGCGCGGGTACTTCGACGACCACCTCGTGCCCGATGAGGTGACGGACCTGCTGCTCGGGCACTTCTTCATCCCCGTGCCGGAAACCTGGATGCAGCGCGGGGTGCCGCAGCGCTGCGCGCACTGCGGCACCCTGACCCGCCCTCATGCCGACCAGGGGCGCTACCCTGCGGGACGTTGTCCCCTGCAGGCCTGCCGGGAGGGGCAGGAGTACCGAGCCCTCGCCCGGCCCTTCGAGGCGAACGCGCCGCTCGTGGCGAGCAACCAGGTGCTGCGCTACTGGGTGAACCCGGCGGTGGACGAGTTGCGCATCTATGACGCGGCCGTGGAAAAGGGCCTCCCAGCCGCCCTGTATCCCCAGTCCGACCAGTGCGACGTGAGCCTGGGCCGCCGCACGGGAGTCGACGTGAAGAACTACCGTGACGCGCACGCCCTCGTGTGCAAGCTGAACGCGGGCATCGGCGGCCTGAAGCACTACGACGTGAAGATCCTCGCCGTGCCCGACGCGAGGCGGGACCAGGCGGGGTACCTGCAGGCGCTGCGGCGCGGCCTGAAGCGCGGCCCCGCCGCGGCGGTCCGCGTCATGACCGTGGGTGAAGTCCGCGGGGAACTGGAGGTCCTGGCCCATGCGTGAAGTCCCCAGCCTGTGGCCCGGCCCCCGGCGCATCCAGTGGGCCTGCGTGCTCGCCGAGGAACTCGGCCTGGAGAAACTCGACGACGTTCCCCTGCTGATGCAGGGCCTGGCCAGCGTCCTGAAGGCCCCCGCCGTCGCGCCGCACGCCGCGCTGGTCCGGGAAGCCCGTCACGTCCTTCAGGGGGTGCGGTCGCACGGCGCGCTGGTGTACGAGGTGCGCGACTTCAACGCCTTCGTCCGCGAGCAGGGACGGCAGCAGGCCCCCGCGTACGAGATTCAGGAGCGGGACGACGGCATCCACTTCAAGCGAGTCACCCACCGCATCAAGGACCGCGACGTCACCGCCAACACGACTGCCGAACAGGCCAGGCAGGCCCTACGCGACGGCTTCGACCGGCAGTTCAATACCCTGTCCCTCGCGGACCCGGCGCGGGAATTCACCGCGGAGGTGTCTGCCCGCCGCACCGACGGCTACGCCGCCACCGGCACCGTGCACGTCCCCGTAAACCTCGGGGGCGTGCCGCTCCCCGCCATCCCGCAACACAGCCTCGACCGCACGCCCCGCGGGGCGCTGCGCGTGCCCTGGTCGGACCTGGAAGCCATCGCGGCGGAACTCGACCGGCTCGACGGAGAGCAGGGCCACCGGCCGGAGAACTGGGCGGCCCGCCTCGCGAACGCGAAGCTGATGGTCACGGCCGGAGGCAAACTCGAACCGGGCACGGAACTGGTCCTCGAGGGCCTCAAGCACCTGGTCGGCCTGCCCGGGGCGGGGAAGACCACCCTGATCACCCTGCTGTGCGTCTGGCTCTCCCGCCAGGGCGTGAAGACGGCGGTGTTCTTCACCAGCGTGCAGGTCGCCCGCGGGTACCTCGAGAAGCTGCACCGTTACGGGGCGAGCGTCGGCATGCTCGTCGGACAGGGGGGCACGACCCGCGCCCGGCACGCCACCCGGCTGAGCGAACTCGCTGCCAGCGGCGACCCGCAGGGGGGCTTCGGCCACGCGGTGTTCGGCGCGCATCTCTTCGGCGCCAACTGCCTGCTTCCCGCCTTCGCCCCCTCGGGCAGCGAGCACTGGCCACTGGGGGAAGCGCCGTGCGACCGCGTCCAGCAGCGGCGTGAACCCGGCGACCGCCGCGCGGTGCGGAGACTCTGCCCGGCCTGGGCGGCCTGCGGGCGCAACAAGGCCGCGCGGGACCTGCCCAGCCAGACGGTGTGGCTGGGCCACATCGCCAGCCTGGACACCCTGGTGCCGGGGCATACCAGCGAGGAGCGCCTGCGGTACTTCGAGCTGGTGGCACGCACCTTCGACGTGGTCATCGTCGACGAGTGCGACGCCGCCCAGCAGAACCTCGACGGGCACGGGGCCGTCACCCTGAAGATCACCGGCCGGGAGAACAGCCTCCATCACAACGGCGTGCAGGACCTGCAGGTACGCCTGGCCGGGGAGGACAACTTCATGCTGACGGACCCACTGGTGGAGGTGTACGACGAGTACTTCGACCGCTTCTCCTGG
Source organism: Deinococcus carri (assembly GCF_039545055.1). Classification (NCBI taxonomy): domain Bacteria; kingdom Thermotogati; phylum Deinococcota; class Deinococci; order Deinococcales; family Deinococcaceae; genus Deinococcus; species Deinococcus carri. Next base: position 106,106 of record NZ_BAABRP010000005.1, on the reverse strand, counting down.
CACACCAAGCGGCTCGTCACCACCGTGCAGAAGCTCAGCCCGGAAACCCGCGAGCGGTACGCCGGGCAGTTGCTGACGACCAATGCGGTGCTGAGCCGCATCATGCGCGACATTGCGCAGGAACGAAAGGCGGCGGTGTGGGACTTCTACCAGTCGGCCCTCTACGACGCCTTCGAGACCGACAACCGCCCTCAGGAGTGGGTGAACGCCAGACGTTTCGCCCGCGACCTGGGCCTCAAGGTCACCGCCGCGAGGAAAGAATGGCTCGCCCTGAATGAGGCGCTGCGGATGTACCTGCGGGCGAACACTTCGGGGAGGCGTGAGGCCGCCCAGGCCGCCATCCACAGGATCCTGGTGCGGGTGGTGGGCCTGGAGGGACGGCCCGTCCACGAGGACGTGCGTCTGCTCGTCGCGGTGTCCTGCCTGGTGGTCGCGTTCCGCCGCGTCGCCGGTCACGCGCAGCGGCTCGTCACCCACGGGATCGTCGATGGCAGCGTCCTGTCCAACAGTGACAGCGCCGAACTGCAAAAGCACGTGCCGGTGAACGTGATGGGCCTGCTCTCCGGCGTGCGCTTCCACATGCAGCCCAACGGCTCGACGGCCATCGACTACCTGATGATGAACAGCGCGCCGCGCCTGCTGCTGTACCACCTGCACGAGCTGGACGGTGAAGGCGGACCGGCCGTGCTGCTCACCAGCGCCACGTCCTACCTCGAACAGAGCACCACCTACCACGTGGAGGTCCTGCCGGACTACGTCCTTTCCCCGGCGGTGCCCGACGTGCGCGCCGACCTCACCCACTACGCCTTCACGCCCGTCACGGACCAGCGCAGCGGCACGCCGCTCTCCTTCAGCGGCGCGGGAGACCCGCACACCGCCCGGGAGAACCTGCGCCGCATGGTGGACGCCCTCGTGGGCGGCGACTGGCAGGAAAGCGAGGTGGGCAAGGCCCTCACCACCCTGCAGGCCAGTTACGGGGCCCGGCGCAAGGCGGCGTTCGTGGTGAACAGCTATGAGCAGGTGGAGACCATCGTCGAGCACCTGCGCGTCCGTCACCCCGACGCCTACCGGCGGGTGCGCGGGGTCGTCCGCGCGCCGCGCCCCGGGCCCTACGTCACCTCCGCGCAGGTCGAGGCCCTGAGGGACGACGAGGACGTGGAGCTGCTGGTCTTCCCGATGATGGCGATCGGGCGCGGCGTGAACATCGTCTTCAGCGAGGGCGAGCACCGCCGCAAGGCCGCGATGGGCTGCCTGTACTTCCTCACCCGGCCTCACCCGGCGGCGGACGACCTGTCCTTTTTGCTCAGCGTCGTGGCCCGCGAAACCCAGAAGGCCGACGCGCGTGTGCCCGCCGGGGACGAGACGCTCGAGGAAACCCGTGACGCCTGGTTGCAGGCCCGCCGCGCGGCCTTCGCCCGCGCGTCCGAGCTGATCGGCTCCCCGCTGCGGGCGTCCACGCTGGAGGGGGAGTTGTTCGAGGCGTTCGCGGCGAACCTGGCCGTGCCCGTCCTGCAGACCATCGGCCGCGGCATGCGCGGTGGCAGCCCCGTCCAGGTGTTCTTCGTCGACGCCGCCTGGGCGCGCATGAGCGCCAGGGGTGAGGTGGAAACTGCTTCGAGCAGCGTCCTGGTGGCCATGCGGGACGTCCTGCGGGCCTGCGTGAACCACCCGGACCCGCTGCGCGCCGGCGTGTACCGCGAGCTGTACGCCGCGTTCCTCGACCCCCTCGAACGCCTGGAAAACCTCCACTTCCCCGACCCGGCCGTGCCCCGGCCAGCCCCGCGCCGCAAGGCTGTCCAGCTCGACCCGGACGACGTGGATGACGTGTACGTGCCCCCCGCCGACCTTGACCTGGAGGAAATCTGATGACTACGGCTGCCCCCGCGCGCTACCACAAGTACGACGACCATGAGGACTTCCGGCCCCTGTGCTTCCTGTTCCCCGACCAGGCGCAGGGCGCGCCCGCGCAGCTGCACACTCTGGCCTGGACCGACCCGGCCCGCGAGGTGCTCTGGCGGCTGGACCAGGCCCTCAGGCCCGGGTACATGCCCACCCGCTCGTTGAACACCCTCCTGGAACTGCACGTGCCGGGCCTGCAACGGGTTGCCCGCCGCCTGGGCACTGCGGAGAGAGAAAGCGGGGTCCTCGCCTGGGCGGACGGTGAGGACCAGGGTGCCCTGTTCAAGGGGGCCATGAAGGCCGTCGCCCGCTGGACCAACGGCACCCTGACTGCGGCCTGCCAGGGCCGCGAGGACACCGAACAGCTCACGGCCGTGCTGGAGGACTTCAAAACCCTCTACCGGGAGCGTCGGCTGCTGACCGTCAAGCCGGAGAGGGGCCCGGTGTACGACTGGAAGGCCGCCTCCAACGGCACCACCGAACCCGGCACCGGGCTCTCGTACCCGGCACTCGCGGACGCCGTCGCGCGGCAGCTGGAGGGCCGCGAGGTCTTCCCGGGCCTGGGGCCCGTCCGGCGAATCGTTCCCAATCACGCGCAGGCCACGGCCGAGCTGATCAGCGCACCCATCCGCGAGAACGTCCGGGAACCCTTCAGCCTGGTCCTCAGCCTCCGGGTCCTCACCCTCCCGACCTTCCCCCGGCCGCTGGTCGCCCTCGACTTGCACAAGCGCCGCTGGGTGTCGGAGCTCAAGGCCAACCCCCGGAACGGCAGCGTCACCGGCTACGTCTTCGGGGTGGGCGAGAGCACCGCGCACCCATTCACCATCAGCGCCGAGAAGGGCGCCTACACCGTGAATGGGGAGTTCAAGGAACTTGCAAACGCCTACGACCTCGACCTGACGGCGGACGGCACCGCCACCCTGCATCAGCGCAGCGACCGGGCCGAGGTGCTCGTCAACCTGCGAGCGGGCTACGGCAAACACAGGATTGAGGCGGGCGTCCCCGAACGCGACAAGATTGACGCCCTTGATCAGGCCCGCGCGCACCTCGAAACCCTCGGGTTCCAACCCTGGGCGGACGTCACCGAGGTGGGGACGAAGAACAGCGCCCCCACCGAGACCGCCTTCGTCGACATCGACGACGAGAAAGCCCAGGCTGACCGGGTCGAGACCTGGCTGACGCGCACCCGCCAGATGCTCCCCCAGCAACACCGGGCTGGCAGCGTGCTCCTGATCGCCTACCACCCCTCCTGCGAGGCAGACGCCCGCCTCGCGCAGGACACGGTGCAGCGGGTCCTCGGGGACCTCGTCCACGTCGCGGTCGTCGGTCTCCCCGACGACGTGCACGGGTTGCGTGACGATCTGCCGGGGGCACGCCTGGGGGCCCGCGCTCGCGCGCGGCAACGCGTCGAAGCCTGGAAGCCCCTGGTGGACCTCGTCCGGGACACCAACGAACGGGACGGGGTGATCGGCGTCCTCGTTCTCGCCCCCCGCACATACCCTTCGCGTACGTCGCCAGACGGGAAGCTGCGCGGCGAGGACAAGATCAACAAGCGGGTGGCGCGCAACGTCATCGCCCGGCGCGGCCGCGCCCCCGTCCAGTACCTGCTCCCGCCCAACCCCGAGGAGGAGGATCCCGCCCGGGACTTCCGCATGCGCCTGCACAACGCCTGGATGCACCTGGTCTGGGGGCATCACGGGAACATCGACGAGATCAGCGAGAACGCGCAGCGGCTCTTCCTGCTTGAGGAGGACGCGCAACGGCTGTTCCCGCGGGAGACGCGGCCCGAGGTGCTGCTCGGCTTCACCGCCATCCAGCGCAACCGCAAGAAAGGAGAGAACGACCGCTCCTTCGTCGCTCTCTCCTTCCGGGTGTGGTTGCGCGGCGCGCGGGTCGAGGCGGCCTTCGCCTACGAGGACGATGCGAAAACCCTGCAGGTCACCCCCTGGCAATCCCTGCGCGAGACCCTGCTCGACGTCGCGGCGAAGAGCCCGCTGAACCTCAACACCGACGCCAAGAGCGGCGTGCGCCAGCACCAGTACCAGGAGTTTGTTTTCAACGCCATTCAGGCGGAAGTCACGGCTGGCCGGCGTCCCCTGGTGATGGTGGACAGCACCCACGCGGTGCGGCTGTGGCCCTGGCTGGCCGACATCCGGGTCGATCCGGGCAACGTCGGGTTCGACGCCCTGAACAAGCGCAACATGCAGGTGCCCTGGCAGAAAGCTGGCCTGCGCCTGGTGCGGATCCGCCAGGACAACGCCCCGCAGGTCGTGACGGACAAGTACGTCCGCTACGACGACATTGACACGGGAGAGATTCACCGGGTGCACGCCCCCACCTGGCTGGCGGCCAAGCTGCTGCGTGTGGGGGGCTGCCAGGTGCCCACTTACTTCTCCTTCGGAAGCAAGCTCACGTTCCGCGGGAAGCGCGGCGTCTCCTGCTACCGCAGCACGCCCGCCTTCAAGGAAAACCGTAAGAAGGGCGAGAAGGCAGAGAAGCACGCGGGCCGCAGCGTGCATGTCCGCGCCGATAAGGACCGCCCGCCGTTTACCCAGCACCGCTCCACCCCGAACCCGGTGGAGATCAGCGTCCTCCTCGCGCAACCCCAGGACGACGTCGACCGGGTGGCGGAGTTCGTGGAGAGCCTGCGCAGCGGCTACGGCCACCACAGCGACTGGACGAACCTGCCCCTGCCCCTGTTCTTCGAGCGGGTGGTCCGGGAATACATCGCGGACTTCGACGATCCCGACCTGGACGAGGACCCCGACGACGACGACGCCAACTGAAGGCGAACGGCCGCCAGCAGCAAGAATCAGCGCCCTGACTCATCCCGGGGCGCTTCGCTATGGCAAAAGCAGCTTTGAGGACAGTCCAGCCCCTCAGGAAACGGGGCAGGGGGAAAGGAAGCTCGAAAGTATGCGCATAGAGAGCAGCCGCTCACGAGGAGCAGGAGAAAAGCTCGTGCTGGCGCGGCTGCAGAAAATGGGAAAATACCGTGACGTTATTCAGGGCGTATGCAGTTTTCCCACAGCTCGAAAAGCCTGTATTTGTCGCAGCAGAGTGGGAAACTAAACAGGCAGCCGACAGCCCTTCGGGGTGCTTCTTTTTTGGCAGTGGCCTGGAGCCTGAGCCGGAGGGGTCTTGCCGCAGGCTTCAGGGAGAGAAGAGAACGGCCCGCCCACCGCCCCGCACCACCTGAACTGGAGCTGACGCCGCCGCTCACGCCGCTCAGGGGCCGGGCGCTAGGGTGGGGCGCATGAACCGCTTTTTTCTCTCTCTGCTGGCCGCGCTGACGCTGGGGGCGGGCAGCGCCGTGACCTTCGGCGGGCTGAACGTGACGCCGCGGGGGCCGCAGAACCTGAACCTGGAAACCGGCGCGACCGACCTCCCCCAGGGCGGCACCGCGACCGACGCCCGCACCGGGCTGCGGCTGAACGCGGCCCAGATGCAACTGGTGCCCGGCGCACGGCTGACGGCCCAGGGCGCGACCGTCACCACCCGGCAGGGGGGCACGCTGCGCGCCCAGAACGTCCTGTATGACCTGAAACTCGGCACGGTCACCGCGTCGGGCGGCGTGACCTACAGCGACGCGCGCCTGAAGAACCTGACGGCGAACCGGATGGTGCTGTACGTGAAAACCGGCTTCGTGACCGCCCAGGGCAACGTGAGTGCCGCCGCGCCCGTCCTGAGCGCCGAGGCGCTGACCTTCGACGCGCGCACCGCGCAGGTTCTTCTCAGCGGCGGGGCGCGCCTGACGGTGCCCGGCCGCCCCGCGCTGGTGGGAGGCAGCAAACCGCTGCTGCTGACCTTCAGCGGCAACCGCCTGCTGAGTGCGGCAGCTGGCCCCGACGCGGCCACCCTCAGCCGCTTTGCCCCCTATCTCAAGTAGCGCTGCCTGATCCGGATTCCGGAATCCGTACGTTCTCCTTCTCCCTTCGGCTGAATGTTCCGGTTGACAGGCCAACCTTTTCAACGGATTCCATCTCAGGGAGCGGCGCTGGCGGGGGCCTGCCCGCCGGGGGAAAGCAGGTGCCCAAAGCCCAGCACCCCGTCCACGAACAGCGGCGCGAGGACCGGGTCAAAGAGCCGCCCGGCCTCTTGCAGCAGGTACAGGGCAGCGTCCGCCTCCGGCCAGCCGGATTTGTAGGGCCGCGAGCTGGTCAGGGCCTCGAACACGTCCGCGAGACAGACGATGCGGGCACTCAGCGGAATCTCGCCGCCACGCAGCCCCGCCGGGTAGCCCTGGCCGTCCCAGCGTTCGTGGTGGTGATGCACGGCTTCCAGTGTCTGCGGCGGCAAAAAGGGCAGTGCTGCCAACAACTCCACGCCCCAGACGGGGTGCTGGAGGATGACGGCATGTTCCGCTGGCCCCAGCGCCCCCGCCTTCTGCAAGATGGCCTGTGGCACGCGCACCTTGCCGATGTCGTGCAGCGCCGCCCCCCAGCGGATGGCCCGGACCTCACCCGGCAGCAGCCCCAGGGCCGTCGCCAGCCGCCCGGCGAGGTCCGCGGTGCGGCGGACGTGTTCCCGCTGCCAGTCCTCCCCGGCCTGAGCGGCCTCCTCCAGAGCGGCACCCAGCAGGCAGATCAGATGGTCGAGTGCCCCGGCGGGGTCCGGCGGCGCGGCAGCCTCATCGCCCGGCCACAGGGCAGGGAGTACGGCGGCGCGAGCTTCACGCACGCTGCTCCCGGCTGCCCGCCGGCAGGCAGAAACTGCCAGTCATGCGCGGAGCTTACGTCAGGGGCTGTGACTCAACCGTGATAGGGGTTCGGCGCTCAGGTGTGTGCCGCCCCCGCTGTTCCGGTGAAAGGGCAGGCGGTTACGGCGCGGCGCAGCTTCTTCTCTGCGGGCGGCCAGGGCGGTATTTCCCCGGCCAGCGCCAGAGGCTCTGGAGCATTTGTCATCAAGATGTCGCAGGGGGTGTGTTCGAGCCGGGCGGCGGGCTGGAGCGGTGTACCTCTCGAAGTGGTGTACCCCGCCGTGCCGTGAGTACACCACCTCTCCAGGCGGGCGGCGTCACCCACAATGGCCTCATTCAAGACCGGGGCAAAGGCACAGCGCCCCCAGCACCGTTCCCGCCGGACCTGCCTCACGGGCAGGACAGCCTCTCACACCCCCGAGGAGCCGACCATGTCCCCCAACTCTAGCCAGCACAGCCCCAAAACGCACGCTGAAATCCTGGAAAAAACCTGGCAGACCGAGGAACGCTGGCAGGGCATCAAGCGCAACTACTCCGCCGAGGACGTGGTGCGGCTGCGCGGCAGTCTGCCCATCGAGTTCACCCTCGCCAAGCACGGCGCGCAGAAGCTGTGGCGGCTGATGAAGGAAGAACCCTTCGTGAACGCCCTGGGGGCGCTGACGGGCAACCAGGCGATGCAGCAGGTGAAGGCGGGCCTCAAGGCCATCTACCTCAGCGGCTGGCAGGTGGCGGGCGACGCCAACAACGCCGGGCAGATGTACCCCGACCAGAGCCTCTACCCCGCTTCCAGCGTGCCCGACGTGGTCAAGCGCATCAACAACACCCTGCGCCGCGCCGATCAGATTCAGCACGCCGAGGGCAAGGACGACATCGACTACTTCGTGCCCATCGTGGCCGACGCGGAAGCGGGCTTCGGCGGCCCCCTGAACGCCTTCGAGCTGATGAAGGCCATGATCGAGGCGGGCGCGGCGGGCGTCCACTTCGAGGACCAGCTCGCCTCCGAGAAGAAGTGCGGCCACCTGGGCGGCAAGGTTCTGGTGCCCACCTCGCAGTTCATCCGCACGCTGAACGCGGCCCGCCTCGCCGCCGACGTCTCGGGCGTCCCCACCGTCCTGATCGCCCGCACCGACGCCGACGCCGCCAACCTGCTCACCAGCGACATCGACGACAACGACAAGCCCTTCACGACCGGCGAGCGCACCCCCGAGGGCTTCTACTACGTTAAGCCCGGCATCGAGCAGGCCATCAGCCGCGCGCTGGCCTACGCCCCCTACGCCGACGTGATCTGGTGCGAGACCAGCGTGCCCAACCTGGAAGATGCGCGCCGCTTCGCGGAAGCCGTCCACGCCAAGTTCCCCGGCAAGCTGCTGGCCTACAACTGCTCGCCCTCCTTCAACTGGAAGAAGAACCTGGACGACGAGACGATCGCCAGGTTCCAGGTCGAGCTGGGCCGGCTGGGCTACAAGTTCCAGTTCATCACGCTGGCGGGCTTCCACAGCCTCAACCACGCGATGTTCGAGCTGGCCTACGGCTACGCTCGCCACCAGATGCCCGCCTTCGTCGAACTTCAGGAAAAGGAATTCGCCGCGCAGGACCGGGGCTTCACCGCCGTCAAGCACCAGCGCGAGGTGGGCACCGGCTACTTCGACCTCGTCAGCACTGCGGCGGGCGGCGGCCAGAGCAGCACCACCGCCCTCACCGGCAGCACCGAGGAGCAGCAGTTCCACGGCGAGAAGGAGGTGGTCGCCGCCCACGACTGAAGCCAGAGAGTCATGACCGCCGGGAGGGGAGAGCCGAGGCAAGGTTCTCCCCTCCCGGCGTTGGCGTCACGTCGCCGTCATGTGGGGTGCGTAGGCTGGGGCATGTTCGCGCTTTTGCTGGCGGCCCTCGCCACTTCCCCCGTCAGTGCTGCGCCAGAAGTGAGCGTGGCTTTCGGAGGTCGGGACACGGTCCGGGTCTTCGGCCCCTCCAACAAGGGGCGTGAGGAATACCCCTGGACGCATCAGCAAACGCTGCTGTCCCCCCGTGGGGACGCTGCCGCCGTCCGCTTCTGCTGGGAAATTGGCAAGTACGGTGGTTGTCAGGTGTTCCTTGCCCAGCCCGGTCGGCCGGTGCTGGAGCTGAAGAACAGCAACGTGCGGCAACTCCTCTGGACGGCGGACGGGCAGTATCTGCTCGGCGCTGGCGAGAACACGGTGCGGCTGTGGAATCTGTCGGGAGGCAGCCGGGCTGCTGTCCCACGCCCGGTTCTCTCCGGCAACCAGCAGAGCAACTCGCATATCAGGCCGCTGTGGCTGCGGGACCGTGACCTGTGTGTGGCGATGAACAGTGAGGTGTTCGGCCCCAACGGGGGGTACGCCACCGGCTCTCTCACGACGACCACCCGCTATGCCCTGCCCACCCTGCGGCCCCTCACCGTGACGACGCTGCCTGTCCCCGCGCTCTCCGATACGAAAGAGGCCCCATGCCGCTGAAATCCCTTCTCCTGACTGCCTTGCTGCTCGCCCCCGCCGCGGCGGCCCTGGAAGCGACCGTGACCACCGAGCCGGACTCCCCGGAGGCGAGAACGGGCACCCTCACTGTAACGGACGCGGGTCAGACCCTCTGGACCGCCACCACGCCGGGTTTGCGCTGGGCGCGGGTCGGGCCGCTCAGCCCGGACGGGCGGACGCTGGCCCTGCTGGGGGCCTTCGGCTATGTCCAGCTCTGGGACGTGCCGACCGGACAGCGCCGCGCCACGCTGCTGGCCGCCGACCGCAAATCGGACAAGGTGAGCCTGGCAGCCTTCTCGCCTGACGGCCGCACCCTGGTCACGCACGCCTACCCTTACGACCTGAGCGTGTGGGACGTGGCGACCGGGAAACGGCTGGCCCAACTGGCCGGGTCACAGACGCGCCGGGTGTTCCTGCCGGGCTTGCAGGTGGACTTCATCCCAAACAGCGGCCTGTTCAGCGTAGCGGGTGGGGAGGCCCCGGCGATGGTGTTCTCCACGCGCACTGGCGAACTCCGCGCCAAACTCCCGGCTCCCATGCAGCTGTACCCTGGCCTCGGCACCTTCCCCCGCGGCTCCGTGGCCGCCGACCTGACGGACGACGGCGAGCGGATTGCCGTGCTGTACGCGAACGGCGAGATTCGGCTGCACGACGTTCCGGGCGGTCAGGTCACACGTTCTGGCTTCTGGAAGACGCCTGGCACCTCCGGAGCGACCGTGCGTCTCGACCCCTCCGGCGAGGCTGTGACCGTGGCGCGCGGACGGGAAAGCTTCAGGATTCCGCTGCACTGAACAACGCGCCCCGCCGTGGCTGAGGGCGCGTTTTGGGCCGCGAGGTCCAGACCGTCCTGCTAGGTTGGACTGACTTCATCGTTTCCTGTGGTTCTAATTTCTGGGGGCAGCATGAATCCAAAAAAGCAGAGCCTTCTGTCGGCCTGGCCTCTCCTCATTGCTGTGCTTATCCTGCTGCACTTCATCTCCTCGCTGGTCTTTTTCAGGGTCTACCACCTGGGGAGTGTGGCGGCGGCACTCCTGCTGCTCCTGTATGCCTCGTTTGCCAGGAATGCGAAATAACCTGCCTGCTCCCAATAGGAAAGCAGGCAGGTTATGCAAGAACATCTCTTCGCCTACTCGGTCCCCACCTCGTGCCCGTCGTCGCGCTGCTCCAGCCGGAAGCCGTGGGGCAGGAAGTCGCGGACCAGGCCGCTGACCACGTCGCCGTGCTGGTTCACGCAGACCACGCGGGCGTCGGGGGCGAACTCGAACAGGACCTGACGGCAGGCACCGCAGGGGCTGGCGGGCGGCGTGGCTTCCGAATACACCACGATGTCGGTGAACTCGCGCGCCCCAGCGGTTGCCATCGCCTGCACCGCGGACTGCTCGGCGCAGCGGCCCAGGCCGTAGCTGGCGTTCTCGACATTTGCGCCGAAGTAGACGCGGCCATCTGGCGTTCTCAGCGCCGCGCCCACGCGGAACTTGCTGTAGGGGGCGTAGGCCTGCCGGAAGGCGGCTTTGGCCCCTTCCAGCAGTTGGGGGTCGGGGGTCACGGGGGTCAGGGTTTCGGGGGGGTTACTCATGGGGCTGTTCCTCTTCTGCCGTGAAGACCAGCACCTCGGGGGCGCGTTCCACCCGGACGCGGGTCACGCGGCGCTGATCGGCGTCCTCGACCGTGAAGGCCCAGCCGCCATGCACGAAGCTCTGCCCGGCTTCCGGAATATCCCCGAAGTGGCTGGTCATGAAGCCCGAGAGGGTGTCGTACTCGCCGTCGCCGTCTTCGAGGTTGGTGCCGAGCCGCTCTTCCACCTCACCGACGGTCAGGCTGGCGTCCATCAGGTACACGCCCTCACCCAGCACCTCGATCAGGGGCACCTCGTCCTCGTCGGTCTCGTCGTAGATCTCGCCCACGATTTCTTCCAGGGCGTCTTCCAGCGTGACCAGCCCGGCGGTGCCGCCGAACTCGTCCACCACGATGCTCAGGTGCGATTTCTTGTCGCGCATCTTGCTGAGCAGGTCGTTGATCTTCATGCCCTCGGGCACGAAGTACACCGGGCGCATCACGTCCGCGATAACGGTCTCGTCGAGCGTGTTCAGGTGGCGCAGCATGTCGCTGGTGTGCGCGATGCCCACGATGTTGTCGGCGGTGTCCTGGTAGACCGGCACGCGCGAGTAGCCGTGTTCGTTGTTCAGCTCCAGCAGCCGCCGCAGGGGGGCCGCGCCGTCCACGACCACCATGTCGATGCGCGGCGTCATCACCTCGCGCACGGTGGTGTCGGAGAGGTCGAATACGTTGTAGACGAGTTCCTTTTCCTCGTCCTCCAGCACGCCTTCCTGGCTCGACGCGCCGACAATCATGCGGATTTCTTCTTCCGAGTAGGTGGCGTGGTGCCCCGCGACAGCCTTGAGGCCCAGCAGGCGCAGCACGAAGGCCCCCAGCCCGTTCAGGCCCAGAATGATAGGCCGGAAGACGGTGGTAAACAGTACCAGCGGGCGCACCAGCGATAGCGCGAGCTGCTCGCTTTTCTGGAGGGCCGCCGATTTGGGCACCAGCTCCCCCAGCACGATATGCAGCGTGGTCGAGAGGGCAAAGGCCAGCAAAAAGGCCACCCGTCCCTGCCACGGCTCCGGCACTCCGGCCCGCACGAACAGCGGCTCCGCGAGGTGTTCGATGGCCGGCTCGGCAATAAAGCCGATCAGCAGGCTCATCATCGACACGCCCAGCTGAATGGCAGCGATATACAGGTCGAGCCGCCCCAACACCCGCTGCACGGCCCGCGCCGCCCCGTTGCCCTCCTGGGCGAGCTGGTCGATGCGGGTGCGGCGCACACTGACAAGCGCGTACTCGACCGCCACGAAATATCCGTTGGCGATCACCAGAAACAGCAGGGACGCCACTCCAATCCAATCATTCATCTGTTCGCGCGCTCCACCGCGCCGCGGTACACCGCGAGGGCACATGCTGCCCACCCCGCCCACCGCGGGGCCAGGTGTCGGTCACCGGAAGTTTTCGTGTGCCACAGCAAAAAACCCGCCCGCAGGCGGTCAGGGCCGGGCGTCAGGTCAGAGCCAGAACTGGGAGGCTCCATAGGCAAGGCGAAGTTTACCACAGGGCTGGGGCCGATCTGGGGGGCAGGGAACCTTCACCTTTCCCGCCGTGACCGCTGTCCTGGTCTGCTGCCCCCCGCTGTGCTGGAATACGGGGGTGAGTGTTCCTCCGCGCGGGCCGGACCCGTCCCCCTTCGACCCCGCCCTGGCCGAGGCGGGGCGGCTTCCCACGCTGGTGGTCCTGGCGGGCCTGTTCATGCTGGCGACGACGCCCTTTTTCGGGCATCTGCTTCAGGGCAGCGCGGCGAACCTGGTGCGGAACGTGCTGTACGCCTGCGCGACGGCCGTGCTGCTGGGACAGGTGTGGCGCGGCAGTGTGTGGGCATGGCGGCTGACGGTGGGTTTCAGCATGTTCGCGGGTCTGCTGGTGTTCGTGGTGGGGATGCTGGCAGCGGTCGGAAGCTGGCAGGGCTGGATCATCAGCCTGGCGGGCGTGGGCTTTTTGCTGCTGGGCCTGTGCCTGGTGTCGGTGCCGGGCATCCGCGCGTTTCTGGACTCGCGCTGGGCGGCCCGCCGTGGGGGGCAGCGGGGCAGGGGACCAGGGTGATGGCGCGGCGCTTCACGGTGCAGGGCACCAACAACGCCTTTACCTGCGCCCACTGCGGCGCGGCGGTCCAGCCGCTTCAGAACGGCTCGGTGCGCAACCACTGCCCCGCCTGCCTGCACTCCCTGCATGTGGACGTGCAGCCCGGCGACCGCGCCTGCGACTGCCACGGCGTGATGGTGCCGGTTGGTGTGGAACAGAGCAGCAAGAAGGGCTGGATCATCCTCCACCGCTGCCGCAAGTGTGGTTTCACCGGCCGCAACAAGGCCGCCCTCGACGACCCCACGCAGCCCGACAGTTGGGATGCCCTGATTGACCTCAGCCGCGGGCGGCGCGAGTAACCCCGGGCGGGCCGTCGCTACCGCTACAGCAAACGGGGGAGAGGACCTGCATGACCCCCCTCCCCCGACCGTGACAGCCGTCCTCAGCTCGTGCAGCGCATGTCCCGGCCGAAGTGCTTGAGGCTGAGGGCCGCATAGCCGCCGCTCTGCATGAAGCGGGCGAGGCCGGCATTCAGGGCCAGGCGCGTGCTGTCGTCCTCCTGGCGCACCATGATGCCGATGGGCACGCTCCACAGTTCCGGCCCGAAGGACAGGTTGGCCTTGGGGAGCATCTTTTTAAAGGCCGGTTCCATCACCCGGTACGCGAAGGTGGCGTCCGCCGAGCGCGAGATCACGGCATAGACCACGTCGTTGACGGTGGGGTAGACGTTCACCTTCTTCTCGAAGGGCAGCTTCTGCACGTAGGCCTGCATGACCGAGCCGGCGCTCACCGCGATGGTCTTGCCCGCCAGATCGGTGTGTTTCTGGAGGCTGGGGTTCATCGACGCCACCGAGACGCCCGCGCAGACCGTGGGAGAGGTGAAATCCACCTTGTTCTCGCGGGTGCTGGTGATGGCCTGCGCGCCGATGGCCGCGTCCACCTGGTCTTCCTGAAGCAGCCGGGTGAACTGGTCCCCCCGCACCGTCTCGTACACGACCCGCACGCCCAGGCTGCTGGCCAGGGCCTCGATCAGCTCCGGCTCGAAGCCGCTGTAGCGCCCGCCACTCACGAGGCTGAACGGCGGCATGTCGCCCGTCGTCGCCACGCGCAGCACGCCACTGGCCTTGATCTGGGCGAGGCTGCGCGCCTCCGCGTGCGGCGCGGCCAGCAGGGCGAGCAGGAGGGCGGTCAGGCCGCCCAGGGGACGGAGGGGGAGGGTCGGCAGCAGGGCATTCGGGGCCATGCTGGCAGGGTAGGGCCAGGCCCCTTGCAGGACCCTGACAGCCAGGCAGACCCGCCCCTGTGCGCTGGCCCCCGGCGCGGTTGGTACACTCCGGGCATGGTGTTGTGGCTGGTGGTGGCATTCATCGCGCTGAGCGCGACCCTGATTCTTGCGCTGAGCCTCGGGCCGCTGCGAAAGGCGGCCAACGTGGGCACCATCCGGGCTATCGTGGCCGTGCAGTACGCGGCCGCCGCGCTGCTGGCGGGTGCCCGCCTGGCGGGGAAAGCATGAGCGGGCCGCAGCGCCTCGACCTGAACTTTCAGGACGTGCCCGGCGTGATTGCCTCCTTCGTGCTGGACACCGGTGACGGGCTGGCGCTGGTGGACGTGGGGCCGTCCAGCACCCTCCCCGCGCTGGAGGCTGGTCTGGCGGACCTGGGAGCCTCGCTCTCCGACGTGCGCCACCTGCTGCTGACCCACATCCACCTCGACCACGCGGGCGCGGCGGGCACGATTCTGGACCGGGTGCCCCGCGCGCGCGCCTATGTCCACGAACGCGGCGCGGCGCACCTCGCGCGCCCCGAGCGGCTGATGGCGAGCGCAGGCCAGATTTACGGCGAACACATGGACCGCCTGTGGGGCGAGATGCGGCCCATCGACCCGGACCGGCTGAAGGTGCTGGCGGGCGGCGAGACGCTCCGCGTCGGTCGGACGGAAGTGCTGCCGCTCTACACGCCGGGCCATGCCGTCCACCACCTCGCCTACCACGTGGGCGACGACCTCTTCGTGGGGGATGTGGGCGGGGTTCGCCTGGACCCGCGCCAGACCCCGCGCGCCCCCACCCCGCCGCCCGACATCGACCTGACCACCTGGCGGGAGAGCGTCGCTGCGCTGCGGAACGTGGACGCCCGCACGCTGAACTTCGCGCATTTTGGCAGCGCACCCCAGGAGGCGGCGCACTGGGACAGCCTGCTGACCACGCTGGAACAGGACGCCGACCGGGTGCGCGCGGGCCTGGAGGCGGGCGAGCCGCTGGAGGCCATCACCGAACGCTTCACCGCCGAACTGCTGGACGAGCTGCGCGAGGAAGCCCCCGAGCTGCCCGCGCGCTACGAGTTCGCCTGCCCCCCCTGGATGAGCGTGCAGGGCCTGGCGCGGTACTGGCAGCGCGCCGCCGCCCGCGCCGCGGCACCCCGGAGCCAGGGCTGATGCGCGTGCTGGTTGTGGGGGGCGGGGGCCGCGAGCATGCCATCGTGGACGCCTGCCAGCGTGCGGGCCACGAGGTGCTGTGCACGCCCGGCAATCCCGGCATCGCCCGGCAGGCCCGCGTCATCGCCAGCCCGCAGGACCCTGGCACGCTGGCCGACCTCGCCGCGCGCGAGGGGGTGGACGTGGTGATCGTCGGCCCGGAGGCCTACCTCGCGGCCGGGCTGGTGGACGCCTGCCAGGCACGGGGCGTCCCCGCCTTCGGCCCGACGCGCGCCGCCGCCCGCCTGGAGGGGGACAAGGCCTGGAGCAAGGCCTTTATGGGACGACACGGCATCCCGACCGCCGCCCACCGCAGCTTCACGGCGCTGGAGGAGGCGCTGACGTATGCTGCCGCGCAGCCGCTGCCGCTGGTCGTCAAGGACGCGGGGCTGCGCGCGGGCAAGGGCGTGACCATCGCGCACACCCTTCCCGAGGCGGAGGCGGCCCTGCGGGACATCTTTTCCCAGGACGGCGCGCAGGCCGTGCTGGAGGAGTTCATGACCGGACAGGAGGTCACGGTGCTGGCCCTGACCGACGGCGAGCGCTACGCCCTGACCCCGCCCAGCCAGGATCACAAGACCATCTTCGAGGGCGACACCGGCCCGATGACGGGCGGCATGGGCGTGATCTGCCCCTTCCCGCTGGAACCGGCCGACCTGGACCGGGTTCGCCGCGAGATCGTCGAACCCACCCTGGCCGGAATGCGCGCCGAGGGGCACCCCTTTACCGGCGTGCTGTACGCGGGTCTGATGCTGACCCCGGTGGGGCCGAAGGTGGTGGAGTTCAACGCCCGCTTCGGGGACCCGGAGGCCGAGGCCGTGCTGCCCCTGCTCGCCTCCGACCTCGCCCGGCACGCGCTCGATGCCGCGCGGGGGCACCTCGATCCCGCCTCGGTGCAGTTCCGGGAGGGGGCCAGCGCCGTCGTGATTCTGGCCGCCCCCGGCTATCCCGGCGAACCCCGAACGGGGATTCCCCTGCGGCTGCCCGCGCCCCGGCCCGGCGAGGTGATCTATCACGCCGGAACCGCCGAACAGGGCGGGCAACTGGTCAGCCAGGGGGGCCGGGTGCTGGCCGTGACCGCGACCGCCCCCACCCTGAACGCCGCGCTGGGCCTGGCCCACGCCCTCGCGGACCGGGTGGACTTTGCGGGGGCGCAGCGGCGGCGCGACCTGGGGAGCCGCATCGGCGCGCACCCCGAACCCCAGCCGGTTTAAGGGGGCCGGTTTGACCCCCGGACCTCCCGCACGCTAGCATCCGCGTTGGCCCCGCAAGGCAGCAGTATCAGGCCGGTGTGGCGGAATTGGTAGACGCACTCGACTCAAAATCGAGCGGGAAACCGTAGGGGTTCGAGTCCCCTCACCGGCACCAGGAAGCAATGCTCATGCGTCTGCATGGGCATTTTGCTTGGGCTGGGGGTGCAAGCCGGGGCACCGTGGAACCGGGAGCAGAAGTTCCAGGGTCGCGGACAGTTTTGTCGGGCACAGGGGTAGGGGGGAAACGCCGCCGGGGGCGTTCTGCATGCTTGAGCGCGTAAAAAGTCAGGAGGAGTGGAGGGGGATAGCCTGCATCAGGCTGCCCCCTCCACTCCTCCCAGCCGGTTCAGGCGTTCATTCCTCCCAGCAATTGCTGGCAGGCCTGTTCGCAGCGGCGGCAGGACTCGGCACAGATGCGGCAGTGTTCCATGTTCATCTCGCGGGCGTGCATCTCGCACTCGTCACCGCAGGCCCGGCAGGCCGCCACGCAGGCCTGCAACTGGGCGCGCAGGACCGCCGGGTCGGCCTGCGTGAGGCGCGTCACGACCCGCCCGGTCGCCGCGCAGATATCCGCGCAGTCGAGGTTCAGGCGGATGCAGCGCACCAGGTGCATCAGGTGTTCCCGCTCGCCCAGGCAGGCGTCGGCGCAGGAGGTGCATACCTGGGCGCACTCGGCGCAGGCCTCGATGCAGGCGGTGAGGGCCTGCATGTTGAGGGCGGCAGCGTCCTGCTGGGGATGGGTGGCGAGCATGGCCTGGATGGCTTGCGGCATGGGGACCTCCGGGGTGGAATGGGGGCGGTGGGGTGGCTGGACCTGTCCACCGTAGGGAATGCGTGTTCAGGTTCTGTAACATTGCGCTGAAGAGGGCATGAAGGCCGCCGTTTTCTGCCCTCGCCAGGCGGGGAGTTGCGGGCTAGGGCCGCCTTTACAGAAGCTGAACGGGAGCTCGGTAGCCTCACGCCATGCAGCCGAAGAGTCTTGTCCTGACGGCCCTCATCACCCTGACCCCGGCGGCCACCCCCGCCCTTGCCCAGATGGACCACAGCGGGCACGGCCTACCCGCCAGCGCCGCGCCGATGTCCCACGGGATGAACGACCTGGGTGGCCTGGCCGGGCTGAGCGGGAAGGCCTTCGACCGGGCGTACCTCTCCATGATGGTCGCGCACCACCAGGGTGCCGTGGACATGGCCCGCGCCGTGCAGGGCCGGGTGAAGGACCCGCAGGTAAAGGCCTGGGTGGCGGACGTCATCCGCGAGCAGACCCGCGAGATAGGCGAGATGAACACCTGGCTCAAGGCCCTGGGCGGGGCCGACAGGCAGATGCAGAGTGCGATGGCCGGGGATATGCGGGGGATGCTCACGCCGCTGAAGACCGCGCAGAATCCCGACCGGGCCTTTGTGCAGGGCATGCTGCCCCACCACGCCTCGGCGCTCGGCATGGCGGGCCTCGCGTTGCAAAAGAGCAGTGACCCCCGCGTGCTCAAGCTCTCGCGGGACATCATCCGGGCGCAGGCGGACGAGATGTACGCCTTCCGGCAGTGGCTCACCCGCCGCGGCTGATCCCGGCCCGCGCTGGCGCTTACCCTGGGGGGCGCTCATGGCCCGCATCCTGATCGTGGACGACGACCCCGCCATCCTGGAGATTCTCGGGGCCTACCTGCGCGCCGAGGGCCATACGGTGCTGGAGGCGCGGGACGGGGCGGCGGGGCAGTCGAGGCTGGCGGAGGCCGACCTGGCCGTCCTCGACTGGATGCTGCCCGGCACGAGCGGTCTGGAACTGGCGCGCCGGCAGCGCCGGGACCACCCGGACTTCCCGATCCTGCTGCTCACCGCGCGCGGCGAGGAGGAGGACAAATTGCGCGGCCTGGAGGTCGGTGCGGACGATTACGTCACCAAGCCGTTCTCCCCCCGCGAGGTGGTGGCGCGGGTGCGTGCCCTGCTGCGCCGCGCGCGCCTGCAAGACAGCGTGTCCTCGGGCGGCCTGCACCTGGACGAGCGGACCCGCACCGCCAGCCTGGACGGCCAGGAACTGGCCCTGTCGAGGCTGGAGTTCGACCTGCTGCTCACCCTCGCCCGGCATCCGGGGTTCGTGTGGTCGCGCGACCGCCTGCTCGAGCGGGTCTGGGGGGCCGACTTTCCCGGCGTGGAGCGGGTGGTGGATGTCCACATGGCCGGACTGCGCCGCAAGCTGGGAGAGCAGCCGGAGCAGCCGCGCTTCATCGAGACGGTGCGGGGCGTCGGGTACCGTTTCCGGGAGGAGGCGTGAGGCTCTTCCCACGGCTGTTCCTGGGCCACCTGCTGGTGATCCTGGTTGCGCTGATCGCCCTGTTCCTGGTGGTGGAAGTCAGCGCGCCCAGCTTCTACCGCCACCACGTCGAGCAGATGACGGCGCTGATCGGCCCTGAGGGGCGTGCCCTGCGCCCGGACCTGGAACGCGGGATGCGCCGCACCCTCCACAGCGCCCTGCTGGCGGCGCTGCCCTTCGCGGTGGGGGTGGCCGCCCTCACGGCCTCCCTCACGTCGCGGCGCATCGTGCATTCGGTGCGCCTGCTCTCGGAGGGCAGCCAGGCCCTCGCAGCGGGACAGTACGCCCGGCGGCTCCCCGAGACGGGGCGCGACGAGCTGGCCGACCTCGCCCACAACTTCAACGTGCTGGCCCGCTCGCTGGAACGGGTAGAGCAGGATCGCGTGGCCCTGATCGGCAACGTGGGGCACGAGCTGCGCGCGCCGCTCGCCGCCCTGCGCGGATACACCGAGGCGCTCACGGACGGCGTGATGACCCCGGAACAGGCCGCGCCCGCCCTGCGGCGGGAGGTGCGCGCCATGGCCCGGCTCGCCAGCGACCTCGGCCTCGTGTCCCGCGTGGAGGCGGGCCGGGTGGACCTGCACCCCACCCCCTTCAGCGCCCGGACGCTGCTCGCCGCGGCGCTGGAACGCTTCGGGGATGCCTACGGGGAGCGCGGCGTCACGCTGGTCGTGCCGGAGGCGTGCCCTGCGCCGCAGGTGCGGGCCGACTTCGAGCGGGCGCTGCAAGTGCTGTCCAACCTGCTGTCTAACGCCCTGCGCCACACGCCGCCCGGAGGCCGGGTCACGCTGACGGTGCAGGAGGCGGGAGGGCAGGTGAAGTTCGCCGTGCAGGACACCGGGAGCGGTATCCCCGCCGAGCATCTGGGCCGCATCTTCGAGCGGTTCTACCGTGCGGACCCGGCCCGGACCCGTGGGGAGGGCAGCGGTGTCGGCCTGACGATCGCACGCGGCCTGGTGGAGCAGATGGGCGGCCACATGGGCGTCACGTCGGGCGGGGGCGGCAGCACGTTCACCTTTACCCTGCCGGGAGCCTAATACGGGATTGCTTCGGTTCCCAAACATCCGGGAAAGCACCTGATGTTCCTGCCCGCCCTGAAAGCGTGTCCAGAGGCGGCTCTGGACACTGGGCGGTTCCACCTCCGCAACCCCGTCCTTTTTGCTTCTCGCTCTGCTGCGCCGTCGTCGTGAACGGACGCCCCTGGGGACGCCACTCCTCAGCTGTGCCAGTCCGCTCGGATGATTCCTGGGAATCATCGCAATTTGGTATGAACAGGCTGCTGGGGTGCGTCAACGAAAAGCCCCCTTCAGCGAGGGGGCCTTATTCTGTCTGCCGGCTCAGGCTTCAGGGGGGGTGGGTCCTAGCGCGTCGCGGAGACGCACGAGCAGTTCCTGGCCGCGCTCGTAGCCGGGGCGGAGAAAGACCATCGCCATGTGGCTCCAGTCCTGCACGGCCGCGACCTCCTGCCCGCCGTCCTCCAGCTTCAGGTGCGGGTACGCCCCGTATTCCACGAAGCAGCCGAACTCGGCAGCCACCTCCTCCAGCGCGAGGGTGTTCCGGTCGCTCCAGCGGATCAGGTACGGCAGCAGGAAGGCGGGCTTGCCGCACGAGCCGCCCAGCCCTACCAGGGGCATTCCGGCGACGGTCGGGACTTCGTCACGTAGGCGGGCACGTTCCAGGAACGCCTGCCGGTCGCGAACGAGGGTGGGGCCGGCTTTCAGGGAGGCGACGTAAGGGCCGACATTGAGCTTGGTCATGGGTTCTCTCCTGGCCGCAAACTTCAGGCGTGGACGGGGGTGGGGGCTGGAACGGGAACGGCGTCGGGCTTCACGGGCGGCTGGAAACCGCGCAGCCGCAGCGCGTTGGTGAGGACGAAGACGCTGGAAAAGCCCATCGCCGCCGCCGCGAGGACGGGGCTGAGCAGCACGCCGAAGGCCGGGTACAGGACGCCCGCCGCGACCGGAATCAGGATGATGTTGTAGGCGAAGGCCCAGAAGAGGTTGAGCTTGATGTTCCGCAACGTGGCGCGGCTGAGGGCCAGGGCGTTGGGCACGCCGCGCAGGTCGCCCGACATCAGGATCACGTCCGCCGTCTCGACCGCCACGTCGGTGCCGGTGCCAATCGCCAGGCCCACGTCCGCCTGGGCCAGCGCGGGGGCGTCGTTGATGCCGTCCCCGACGAAGGCGACCTTCTGCCCCCTGGCCTGGAGTGCCTTCACGGCGTCGCTCTTGCCACTGGGCAGCACCTCCGCCAGGACCTCGTCGATACCGAGCTGCCGGGCAATCGCCCGCGCGGTGCGCGCGTTGTCCCCGGTGATCATGGCGACCTTCAGGCCCATCCGGTGCAGGGCGTCCACGGCCTCCGGACTGCCGTCCTTGATAGGGTCCGCGACGGCGAGGATGGCGGCCAGCTTGCCGTCCACGGCGGCATACAGCGGACTCTTGCCCTCGTCGCCCAGGCGTCCCGCCTGCCCCGCGAAGGCGTTCACGTCCAGTCCAAGCTGGGTCATGTAGCGGTCCGCCCCCACCTGCACGAGGTGCCCGTCCACCCGCGCTTCCAGCCCGTAACCGGGCACGGCCTCGAAGGCTTCCGGCTTCACGGTGGCGATGCCCTCCCGCCGCGCCGCTTCGACGATGGCGCGGGCGATGGGGTGCTCGCTCGGCTCCTCCGCCGCCGCGACGAGTTTCAGGACAGTCACGCGGTCGAAGCCGGGGGCGGTGACCAGGTCGGTGAGTTCCGGCCTGCCTTTCGTCAGCGTGCCGGTCTTGTCCACTGCGACGACCTGCACGGCCTGGAGGCCCTCCAGGGCACCCCCACCCTTGAACAGCACGCCGAGTTCGGCGGCCTTGCCGGTGCCGACCATGATGCTGGTGGGCGTGGCGAGGCCCATCGCGCAGGGGCAGGCGATGATCAGCACCGCGACGGTCGTGATCAGCGCGAAGCTCAGGGCCGTCTGCCCGCCGAAGATCAGCCACAGCAGGAAGGTCAGCGCGGCGATACCCAGCACGACCGGCACGAACACCGCGACCACCCGGTCCGCGAGGCCCTGAATGGGCGGTTTGCTGCCCTGCGCGGTCTCGACCAGCCGGATGATCTGCGCCAGCGCCGTGTCGGCCCCGATGCGCGTGGCGCGGAAGGTCAGCGCCCCGTTCCCGTTGATGGTGCCGCCCACCACCGGTGCGCCGGGCTGCTTGCCCACGGGCACGGGTTCCCCGGTGATCATGCTCTCGTCGACAAAGCTGGCCCCCTGCACCACCTCGCCGTCCACTGGAATCTTCTCGCCGGGACGGACGGACACCAGGTCACCGACCAGGACCTCATCGGTGGGGAGGTCGAGTTCCTGCCCGCCGCGCACCACCCGCGCCGTCTTCGCTTGCAGGCTGAGCAGCTTCTTCATGGCCTCGCTGCTGCGGCCCTTGGCAATGGCCTCGAAGTATTTGCCCAGCAGGATGAGGGTGATCACCACGCCCGAGGCCTCGTAGTACACGTGCGCGGTCCCCTCCGGAAAGAGGCCGGGCGCGACCGTGGCGACCAGCGAGTACAGGAAGGCCGCCGTGGTGCCGATCATCACCAGGGCGTTCATGTCGGGCGCGCGGTTCCTGAGGCTCTTCCAGCCCAGGCGGTAGAAGCGCAGACCGGGGCCGAACTGGATCGGCAGGGCCAGGGCCAGCATCACCCAGTTCAGGGTGGTCATCACGCCGTGGCCGAAGGTGGTCATCAGGCGGTCCTCGACGCCGGGGATCAGCATCGGCACCATCGCCAGCAGCAGCAGCGGCACGGCGAACACGGCGCTGAACAGCACCTGGCGGCGCAGGTGGGCCACCTCCCGCTCGCGCGCCCCCCGTTCCTGGTCCTCGCGGCTGAGGCCCGCCTGCTGCTCCAGCACCTCGTACCCGGCCTCCCGGATGGCCGCCTTGAGCTGTCCCGCGCTGACACTGGAAGGGAGGTACTGCACGGTCGCGCGCTCGGTGGCGAGGTTCACGCCCGCATCCAGCACGCCGTCCACCTTCTTCAGGGCACGCTTGACCCGCCCCACACACGAGGCGCAGGTCATACCCTGCACGCCCAGCTCAAGTCGGCTCACGACCGGTTCATAGCCGGTGTCCTTCACCTTTTCCAGCAACGCCTGCGGTGTGGTCCGGGCGGGGTCGTAGGTGACGGTGGCCCGCTCGGTGGCGAGGTTGACGTTGGCTTCCTCGACTCCCTCCACCTTCTTCAGGCCGCGCTCGACCCTTCCAACGCAACTGGCGCAGGTCATGCCCTGCACGCCGAGTTCGATGGTCTTTGTCATCTTCACTTCCTCCTATCCCCCTCGGGGGGGTAACCGATGCTCCCAGGATAGACCCCAGGCAGGAGGATTGACAAGAGGTCCTGAGAAGGAGCTTACCCGCGCCAACTTTCCTCCGAAGAATTGACACCCCAGGGGGGAGGATATATCCTGAGGCCAGGAGGAAGACCCGTGACACAGACCGAACTGAACATCACCGGCATGACCTGCGGCCACTGCCAGGCGGGCGTGACGAAGGCCCTCAGGAACGTTCCCGGCGTGAGCGACGCGCAGGTGGACCTGAAGACCGGCAAGGCCGTCGTGCAGGGCACGGCCGAACCGCAGCAGCTCGTGGCGGCCGTCGTCGAGGAAGGCTACGGCGCGCAGGTGGCGAACCCGTAATGGCGAAAGAGACGGCGGCCGAACGGCTGGACGTGACCCCCCACGAGGGGACGCACGACCACGCGGGCCATCACCTCTGCATGCCGGAGGAGAGCCGCAAGCGGGCGGCGCGTCGTCTCGCCATCGCCCGCGGGCACCTGGAGAGCATCCGCCGCTCGCTGGAAGACCCAGACGTGTACTGCGTGGATGTGCTGCGGCAGCTCAAGGCAGTGCAGGGCGCGCTCGACGGCGCGGCAAGTGTGGTCCTGCGAGGCCACCTTGAGGCACATGTGGCGACGGCGGCCACACGCGGCGACGAGAAGGAACTCGTCGACGAGCTGATGGAAGTCTTCAAGTACACCTGATACGGATTCCGGCCACTCCATGAGCCTTCGGCGCTTTCCCGAAGGCTCACTTCATTCTGGAAGCCGTCCCCTTCTCCTTCCAGTCGGGCTTCGCAGTGAGGCCATCACGGCGCAACCGGAATTCGTATGGGCGGCCTGCGCTGTCCTGGTCCCTGGCCCTTCACCCGCAAGGGGAGAGGGGCTTCTTGCTGTCTGTCCCCCTATACGGGATGAAGTTGATCTGCTGACATCAAGATGGATGGCCTACCCCCTCTTCCCCTGCGGGAGAGGGATGGGGAGAGGGGGCGACCGGGCAGCTTGTACGCTCCCTGGATGTCGAGGACTCATTATTATTCATCGGCCTGTCCTACAAGCGGGTCAGCCCCTCCAAATGGGCGGCGCTGCCCTCAGACCCCCTGAGGCGCGGGGGCCTGGGTCTGGCGGGCCAGGCTCCGCTGGCGGACGGCCGCCACGCTGAGGCCGATGGCGAGCAGGCCCAGCAGCAGGGTCACCAGCGCCATTCCCGCCCCACCGATGCTCGCGCCCAGCGGAATCCCCAGCGCCGCGAGCCACTTGCCCACCGTGAAGGTCTGGCCGTTCACCGCCAGGTATGCGCCCCGGCGTTCTGCGGGCACCATGTCGGCCAGCAGGGCCTGCCGGGTGGGCACGTACAGCAGTTCGCCCAGGCTGAGCAGCACGCTCGCCGCGAGCAGCACGGGCAGGCTCAGGCTGACGTTCAGGACCGCGAAGCCCAGCGCGAACAGCGCGAAGCCCACCGCCATCAGCCGCGTAAGGTCGCGGCCCTTCACCCAGGTCGTGACCGGCACCGTGAGGGCCACGATCATCACCGTGTTGACGGCGGTCAGCACACTCATCGCCTTCACGCCGTCCAGCCTCAGGCCCAGCACGGTCTGCTCCGGGAAGGAGCCTGCCAGATGCACCGGAATGAAGTTCGAGCGCCCGAACTCGACCGTCATCAGCAGCAGGAAGCCCAGCAGGAACAGCAGGAAGGGCCGGTCGCCCATCACCTGCGCGTAGCTGCGGGCCAGCGGGCCGAGGCCCATCTGCTGCCGGACCTCCTCCCGCGAGGGGCGGGGGCCGCCCAGCGTCTCGGTCATGCGCGACCAGGCCAGGAAGAGGGTCACGCCCGACATCACGCACAGCCCCGCGAGCAGCAGCGGAAAGTGGTCCTGGTACAGCCACCCGCCCAGCAGCGTGCCGATCAGGAGGCTGGCGTTGATGGCCCAGTAGTTCACGGCGTACATAAAGGTGCGCGTCTCGGGGGTGCTGACATCCACCAGCATCGCCTCGGCCGCCGGGTTGATCAGGCCGCTGGAGACGTTGATGACGATCAGGGCGGCAAAGGTCAGCCACGGCAGCGGCGTATGCAGGTTGGCCGCGAGCAGCACCAGGAAGGCGAAGAGCTTGAGCCATTCCCCCGCCAGCAGCGTCCGGCGGCGGCCCCACACGTCGGCCAGGCCCCCGCCGTACAGCCCCGCCACGAACTGCACGCCGACCAGCACGGCCAGCAGCGCGCCCGCCAGCCCCGGCCCCAGGTGGTGCGTGAAGTAGATCGCCATGAAGGGAAAGACCGCGCCCCCCACCATGCGGGCCAGAAAGGAGTTGACGATACGGACACGGACGTTGGGGTGCAGTTCCCGCCACATGCGCCCCAGTCTGGCGGGCACCAAAAGGGGAAAAAAGAGTCAGAATCGGGGGCGGATGACCCCTTTTCTGTCCCCGGACTGGCCCTATCTGGAATTGCGCGCCGCCCTGCACGTCCGCGACGGCGAGCGCGCCTGCCATGAGCTGCGGCTGGAGGACGCTCTGGCCTGGTGGCAGTGCAGTGCTAGGACGGCCCGGCGGCAGCTTGTCCGGCTGGCCGGGGAGGGGAGGCTGACCTATACACCGGGGCGGGGAAGAGGCCGCACCTCCCGCGTCGCCTTTGCTGCCGGGCTGAGGGCAGAGCTGGAGGCGCTGACGGCGCACCTGGCCGGGGCAGGGGCCGCCGGGGACCTCGCCCGGCTCTCGCGCCTGCCCTTCCCGCGCGCCTGGGTGCTGACCGACGCCACCCGCAGCGTCTTTGGCCTCAGCGCCACACGGGCGGGGGTGGACCGGCTGCGGACCGTCCTCACCCGCGACCTCACCAGTCTCGATCCCCTCCATGCCAGCGCGACGGCCGAGGCGCACCTGCTCGCCCAGGTGCTGGACCCGCTGACCCGCTTCGACCCCGAGACCTGGACCCTGCATCCCCACCTCGCGCACCACTGGCGGGCTTCACCGGACGGGCTGAGCTGGACCTTTTACCTGCGCAAGGCGGTGGCCTTTCACCACGGCCGGACCCTGGACGCCCACGACGTGCGCTTTACCCTCGACCGACTCCAGGCCGGTGCGCCCTGGTTCCTGCCCGACCTGCTGGGCAGCGAGGTGTTGGGGCCGCACACCCTGCGGCTGCACCTCGCCCGCCCGGACGCCTTCCTGCCCCGGCGGCTGGCCGACACCCAGGCGCTGATCCTCCCGCGCGACCTGCCCTTCGACGAGACGCAGCCGGTGGGCACCGGGGCCTTTCGCTGGACGCGGCTGGACGGGGGCTTCCGGCTCACGGCCTTCGACGCGCACTTCGCCGGAAGGCCCCTGATCGACGAGGTAGAGGTGTACCGGGTGGGGCACGGCGGACACGGCAACGTCCGGCACTATCAGGTGGACGGGGCCGCGCCCGCCTCGGTGGACGGCTGGCAGGCCGAGGTCGGCGTGCAGTTCCTGATCTGGAACGGGGAGCGCCCGGCGGCCCGGAATGCGGCGTTGCGCGCCGCCGTCTGCGAGCTGCACGACGTGGCGGCCTTCTGGCAGGAGACGGGCCGCACGGACCCGCTGATCCCCGCCACCTCCTTCTTCCCGCGCCGCAGCGCCAGGAAGCCGCCCCGCCCCCGCTCGGAGGAACGGGCCGCCGAGCTGCTGCGGCAGGCCGCCTACACCGGGCCGCCCCTGCGCTTCTGGGTGCTGGACCTGCCCGACCCGATGGCGGAGGGCGAGTGGCTCTTGGCCCGCGCCGCCCGCCACGGGCTGCCCATGACGCTCTGCCGCTATCCCCTCAGCGCCACGCCCGACCGCGGGAGCGACGCCGACCTCGTGTTGCTGGGGGAGGTCGCGGGGGCCGATGAGCACCTGTCCTTCTGGACGGCCATGGGGCAGCCCGAGCTGCTGTTTCGCCGCCTGCTCCCCCCGGCGGTGCTGGCCGAGGTGGACCGGGCGCTGGAGGGCTACCGGACCGCGCAGACCTTCGCGGAGTACGAGGCGATTCTCGACCGGGTGGAGGATCTGCTGAGCGGCACGGGCCACGTCAACCTCACCCACCACCGGGTCAAGCGCCGCGCCGTTCACCCGCTGATCCGCGACGTCCACCCGGACGTGTACGGGCGCATCAACCTCAAGCGGCTGTGGGTGGGGGAGGGGCAGGACAGCGCATGACCCGTGCCCCTCCCCCGATAGACGGCAAAAAGGCCCACCTCGGGAAGAGGCGGGCCTAGCGGGAGGCTGAGTTCAGTAGCGGTAGACGGTGTTCTCGGTCACCTGCACGTTCACGGTGCGGTTGCTGCCCAGCGTGACGGTCACGGTAGCGGTGGTTGCGCCCTTCACGAACAGCCCCTCGTAGCCGCCCGCGACGTTGCGGGTCTGCTGGAGGCGGTAGCCCTGGCCTTGCAGGTCACGCACCTTCTGGTCGTAGGCGCTGCGGGCCGGGTCCTGAAGCGGTACACCGAGCGCGGCCCCCAGCAGGTTGCGGAACAGGTCCAGCACGGGCGTGCTGCTCTGCGGGGCGGGCGTCACCACGGCCACCGCCTGGAAGTCCACATTCAGGTTGGTGGTGCTGCCCGCCTGGATCGTGACGCTGGTGTTGTAGTCCGCGAAGCCGGGGGCCTGCACGCGTACGGGGTAGGTGCCGGGGCGGATGTTGCTGAAGGTGCTGTCCGCGCTGCCGAGCCGCTGGCCGTTCAGGAACACCGTGGCGTCAGGGACATTGGTGCCCACGAACAGGCCCCCGGTGGTGATGGGCGTGCGGGCCGTGACGTTGAAGAAGGCGGTGTCGCTGACCCAGCTGTTCTGGGGCAGGGGGTTCACCACGATGCTGAGGGCCTGGGCGAGCTGTTGCTGACCACGGGCATTCACGGTGGCGAACTGGTCCTGCTGCGTCTTGAACGAGCTGAGCTGGTCCAGGTTCAGCGGCGTCAGGCTCGCCAGCGCCAGCACCTTGTTCAACCCCGTGTCATTCCCCACCGTGAAGGTGAAAGTGGCATCGGGAGCCGGGAAGACGGCGGTGGTGTTGGCCTTCACGAAGTTCTCGCCGCCGAGGCGGTTGGGGAGAATCTGGGTGACTTCACCCGTCGCGTCAACATTGAAGAGGTAGACGTAAGCGTCACGGTTGACGGAGGTGCTGATGCGGATGTTCTCACCGACACGGTAGGTGGGGTTGGCGTTGCCGGTGGTGTCCTTGTCGACCCGCACGCTGACGCTGAGGTCGGGCTGGGCGGGGTTGACGATAATGCTCTGGGCGCTGATCTTGGGAGCCGCCGCCGCCGTACCGAGCAGCATCGCCGCGGGAATCATCAGAAGCTTTTTCATGGGCGGCATGATGCCGCCCTCAGTTGATGGGCGGCTGACGGCAACCTGGCCCCACCTTTATGATCCAGGGGTGGCTGGAGAACAGAGAGGCCCCGGACGTCCCATGAAGCCCTTCCACCCGCACCTGTGGTGTGGGGCGGCCTGTGGTAAAGTTCGTCCGCAAGGGTTGTTGCCGGGGCAAGAGCGCAGCGGCCCGCCCAAATAGAGTGGGCCACCGCAGGAGGTCAGCTCCCCTCACCGGCACCACCAGAGGTACTTCTATGATCCTGACGTTGTTTATTGTCCTGTTCGCCCTGGTCTGTGTGGGCCTGGTGTTTTTCGTGTTGCTGCAAGTGCCCAAGCAGGCGGGGCTGACGGCCAGCATGGCCTCGGGCGGCTCGCTGCTGGGTGGGCGCGGCGTGGAAGGTGGCCTGGTCCGCGTGACCAGCGTGCTGGGCGGCCTGTTCATGCTGCTGGCCCTGCTGATCAGCTTCGTCTCGCACTGATTTCCCCATTCCCCTTTCTCCCGTCACAGGACCGCTCTGGCTGCCAGGGCGGTTTTTTTATGCAGCGCCCGACCTCTTTCCGCTCGCCCATGCTGGACGCGCCCTGCGGTGCCGCTGGATATGAAGCTGCCTCTAAAAGCGCTGGCAGCGCGCTTTCTTTCCTGATTTACCTGTGATGAAGGTGTGATTAGTCATGCACCATAGTGGGGGCTGCACTTGACCTCACGCAAACGTTGTCCTTATATTGGCCGCGCTGGAACCCCCAAATAGCCCGTTTGGACCGCCCCCAGGCTCAGGCCCGGGTGCGCTGAATTTCCAGACCAGGAGGAAGTCATGAAAAAAGCCCTGTTTGTTGCGCTGGCGATGACGCTCGGAAGCAGCCTGGCTGCGCCCTTTGTGTACCCTGCAAGCTGGACCACCAACAAGCCCGCTGAAGTCCAGACGGGCGGCACTCTCCGCACCGTGAACCTCCAGGACTTCAAGACCCTGAACCCCTTCGTGAGCAAGGAAAGCCCCAACCTTCCCGCGTACATGTCGGCGGGCGGTCTGCTGGGCCAGGACCCTATCACGGACGAGTACTACCCCTACATGGCTTCCTCCTACACCCAGTCGGCGGACAAGAAGACCTTCACGTTCAATGTCCGCCCCGGCATGAAGTGGAGCGACGGCAAGCCGATCACCGCTGACGACTGGGTCACCAGCTACACGCTGTACAGCAACAAGGACATCGGCAGCAACGGCTACGACAGCTTCTTCATCAACGACCAGCCCATCAAGGTCAGCAAGGTGGACAGCGATACCGTCAAGGTCGTGTTCCCCAAGGCCGACGTGACGGCGCTGGAGTTCCTGACCGGCTTCGAGCCGGAGCCGACCCACGTGTTCATGCCCGTGTTCAAGAGCAAGGGTGCCGAAGGCATCAAGAACATGTGGACCATCAGCACGGACCCCAAGGACATCGTGGTGAGCGGCAGCTTCATGCTCGACCGTTACCAGCGCGGTGAGCGCGCCCTGCTGAAGAAGAACCCCTACTTCGGCGAGTGGAACAAGGACAGCGCCGGCAAGGCCCTCCCGTACCTGGACAGCGTCCAGATCAACGTGGTGCCCGACGCCAACGCGCAGCTCACGCAGTTCCTGGCGGGCAACATCGACGTGTACGCGCCCGACAACCGCGACAAGCTCGCCCAGGTGAAGGCCGCGATGGACGCCAAGAAGATCAACGGCGTGCTGATCCCCAACGCCAGTGGCCGTGCCAGCAGCGACTTCGTCGTGTTCAACATGGACGACAGCGCCACCTTCAAGACCAAGCTGTTCAGCAACCCCAAGTTCCGCCAGGCGTTCAGCATGATCGTCAACCGTGACGCGATGGTCGACCTGACGCTGGGCGGTCTGGGTCAGCCCACCTACACCGGCGTGTATCCCGTCTTCAAGGACTGGCTGGCTACCGGCGCGGACAAGTACAAGTTCAACCCGGCGGGCGCGATCAAGCTGCTGAATGAACTCGGCTTCACCAAGAAGGGGCCTGACGGCATCCTGGTGGACAAGGCGGGCAACAAGCTGGAGTTCACGCTGATCACCAACGCGGAGAACGTGCGCCGCCAGGGCTTCGCCAAGATCATCCAGGACGAGGCCAAGAAGGTCGGCATGAAGGTCAACACCAGCTTCATCGCCTTTAACCAGATGACCGACATGCTCGATGCCAAGAGCAACTTCGGTCGCCGCAACTTCGACGCGATCCTGATCGGCCTGACGAACGGCAGCCGAGTTTTCCCGATCAGTGGCCCGAACGTGATCGAGTGCAGTGGCCTGGCCGACGGCGGCAACCTGCACATGTTCAACCAGAGCAACAAGTGCCGCTTCCCCTTCGAGACACAGACCATCAACCTGTACTGGAAGGGCCGCGCGGAGTTCAACCTCGCCGCCCGCAAGGCGATCGCCAACCAGATTCAGCGTATCGAGGCCGAGCAGCAGCCCTACGTGCAGCTCGCCGCCCAGACGGTGCACTACGCCTGGACCGACCGGACCCAGGGCGAATTCCCCCGTTCTGCCATCAGCAGCCTGACGGCCAGCACCCTCTACGGGCCGCGCGTCATCGACCTGACCTGGATCAAGCGTTAAGGCGTTTCCCGCCAGCGCCGCGAGTCATACGTAGGAGCGCGGGGCCACCTGGCCCCGCGCTTCATGCTGAGCGAGGTAGCCCGTGCTTCCATATATTTTCCGCCGCGTCCTGCAGTTCATCCCGACCTTCCTGCTCGCCACGCTGCTGGCGTT